>JAGAIH010000099.1 GCA_017626655.1 Clostridia bacterium
CATCCGTCACCCGCTAAAGCGGGTGCCACCTTCCCCGCTGGGGAAGGCTAATGAACGCGGTCGTCGCCCCTATAAACCCCAATTTCTCATTTCTCTACATTATCCCCAAAAACTTTTTTCCTATACCCCCCGAAATATTTCAAAATAACACTTTACATTTCGACACGTTTGTGCTATAATTTATAGGAATGTGAACTCCGTGTCACAAAGCCATATATTTCAATACGAAAGAGGAATTGCAGTATGGAAAACAAAATTCTTGTTGAGACCTCCGCTCGTCACATCCATCTGACCGACGAGGCCGTCGCCGCTCTGTACGGCGAGGGCGCAGAGCTGACCGTCAAGAAGATGCTCAGCCAGCCCGGTCAGTTCGCCACCGGCAACGAGAAGATCAAGCTGGTCGGCCCCAAGGGCGAGATGATGGTCAGCGTTCTGGGCCCCACCCGTAAGGCCAACCAGATCGAGCTGTCCTACACCGATGCCCGCGCTCTGGGTCTGAAGAACGTCCCCGTCCGCGAGAGCGGCGACGTGGTCGGTACTCCCGGTCTGAAGATGGTCGGCCCCGCCGGTGAGATCGAGGTCTCCGAGGGCGCTATCATCGCCAAGCGTCACATCCACATGACCCCCGCCGATGCCGAGGGTCTGGGTGTCCAGAACGGTGAGGTCGTCAAGGTCCTGGTCAAGTCCGAGCGCACCACCATCTACGACGACGTCGTGGTCCGCGTCAGCCCCAGCTACGCCCTGGCCATGCACATCGACACCGATGAGTGCAACGCCGCCGCCGCCTTCGGCGAGGTCTACGGCGAGATCGTCAAGTAAAAGCTCCACGCATTCCCAAAACATAACGAAAGGTAACACCCCACCACCATGAAGATCCTTTTTCAAGGCGACAGTGTCACCGACGCGGGACGGGATCGGAGCGACCCACACGATATGGGCAACGGTTATCCCCGATTCGCCTCGGCTATGATCCAGGATTCCTTTCCCGATACCGAGCTTGAGTTTTTCAACCTCGGCATCAGCGGTAACCGCACCGAGCATCTGGTGGAGCGGATGGAGGCTGACTTTATTGAGATTCAGCCCGATATCGTCTCCATCCTCATCGGCGTCAACGACGTCTGGCACCACTACGCCTTCGAGTACGTCGAGACCACCGACGAGCAGTTCGAGAAGAACTACCGCACCGTCCTGGACGCGATCAAGTCCCGCACAAACGCCCGCATCCTCATGATCCAGCCCTTCCTGCTGGAGTCCGTGGATCCTGCCAAGCAGGAGCTGTGTGAGGAGCTGGCATGCAAGAAAGCCATCGTCAAATGCCTGGCCGACGAGTACGCCGACGCCTACCTCCCTCTGGATGAGGTGCTTCACAGCATGACCGAGGAGGAGCCCGCCTACTACGCCGCTGACGGCGTTCATCCCACCCCCGACGGTGCCTGCTGCATCGGCGAGGCCTATCTGGGAGCCATCGCCCCGCTGATCGAGCTTCTATCTTAAGAAGGCCCGACACAGGATCGGAAGGATCACGGCGCGTGACCCCGCAAGCCCCCCCTGAGGGGGCGCTCCCCCCAAGGGGGAGATCAGCCTGCAAAATTTTCAAAGGAGATAAACAATCATGAGCAATGAGTACAAGTGCGAGTACGCAATGAGCCATGAGGTTCAGAACATGTGTACCGTAGCCCAGGGCCCCAACCACGGTCCCGCTCCTCTGCCTGAGGAGGGCAAGTGGATCCAGGCCAGACAGATCAGCGA
>JAGAIH010000100.1 GCA_017626655.1 Clostridia bacterium
CCTTGAAGTGGGACAGCACCAGCATGGAGTCGTAATTGGCAATATCCTTGCCCACGTAGTTCTTTTGAATCACCTTACCGTCGGGGATCTCCAGCACCAGATCGGGTCCCTCGGCGTCCAGAAGATCCACCTTGTAGTGGTCCGTCCAGCCATGTTCGCGGAAGAGCTGGCGGTGTCTTTCGGTGGTGTTCCGCATCCCCTCGTAGGCGGTGTTGCATTCCACAACGGTACCGCCCACACGGTCGATGACGGGCCTCCAGAAGTCGGGGCGCAGGAAGTTCTGATTGCCCTTCTCACCCGAATGGACCTTGACGGCCACGTTTCCGGGCAGGGTCACGCCCAGGATCTCATACATCTCCAGCACCTTCTCGGGGGTGATGACGGGGGAAAAATAGACCTTTGACTTGCTCATAGTTATTTCCTTACCGCGACAGCATCAAAACCAGTAGTCGCGCATCTTCTTCAGAAATTCGGGAGTCAGAGGGTACTCCTCGGTATCGGGGATCACAGAATCAATGCCGCAATGGCCGCACAGAGCGGTTTTGCCGTTATCCGTCCAGTCCTTGATCTCTTTAGAATCATAGATCCTCTCGCAGTGGAAGCAACCGCAACGGTCGCTCTTCTCCAGCGCGTCACGGTTATTGGTGCAGAGGGCATGGGCGCTGATGTGAGTGACCTCCTCCAAAGCAGGCGCACGGTAGGCGAAGCGGAAATACCGGTTCTGCTCGGGCTTAATGAGCCGCTCGATCATGGGCTGAACCGACTGGATGCGCTGATCCGAACCCGAATCGTATCGGTAGAACAGGCCGTCCTCAGCAGGTCCCGCGTGGATGAAAACATGGCGGGGATAGTCGCGGAACTGATCGGGGAAGCCGGGGCCGAAATGGCGGGAATCACCCTCGAAAACGACGTCACCGGGACGCAGGTCGGCGGCGTCATCGATGCGGGTAAAGCCGTACTTGACCAAAAACTCCTCCAGATTGGGGGAGAAGTACAGAGGCAAACCCTTGCGGGAGGGCTGATGAGCCACATACCCCGCCTCGCAGAGCACCCACCCGCAGAAGCGGTCGCAGGAAGTCTTCTTTTCGGGATTCTCGGAGTATTTGTCCAGAGCGGGATTCTGATCCGCGTCGCCGTAGGTGTACTCATGGATCCGCATATAGTCGGCCACATCCTTGGCGTGCCACAGGATGTGGGAGGCGGTAAAGGATCCAACGGGGGAGTAAAGACCCTCACCGTCCTCATCGCAGACGCAGTAGCCGTAAACCGCCTTCTCATGGGCGGCGGCCTTGGCGGCGGTCAGCTCGGCATAGGCCTCGGGAAGGCGGGACTCGGTGCCATGGTAAGGGACGTACAGGTAGTACATGGGAACCTCCTTTAGAATTCAAATTTGGGTTTGACGGTGTGTTGACCGTTCCTTTGCCTTCTCCAGCGGAGAAGGGGGACCGCGAAGCGGTGGATGAGGAGAGCATTTGTAACCCAACTAATTGGGGGTACAGTTACGTTCCTACAACCATACGGATAAAA
>JAGAIH010000101.1 GCA_017626655.1 Clostridia bacterium
CTGGCTGCCATGGCCTTTGGAAAGCGCATCGACCCCAACACCATCCTCTGCGAGGGCATCACCAAGATCACCACCGCCGACAGCGAGCTGGCGGGGGAAATGGGCTACGCCATCAAGCTCATTGGCTACACCACCCGCGTAGACGGCAGGATCCTTGCCATGGTCTCCCCCCGCCTGGTGCCTCTGGGCAACCCCATCCACGGGGTGAACGGTGTGTACAACGGCATCCTGGTCTCGGCTGACATGGTGGGACAGGTCATGTTCTACGGCCCCGGCGCGGGCAAGCTGGCCACCGCCTCGGCTGTGGTTGGTGACCTCATCGACATCATGAGCCACACTCCCGCGGGCATCCAGTCCCCCATCTGGGTGGATGCCGCCCCCGACGAGATCGCCGACCCTGACACCTACGCCTGCCGCCACCTGGTGGTGCTGGACGCGGGGGAGAGCGACGCGGGCCACCTCAAGACCGTCTTCGGCGGGCTGAACGCCGTCCGCCTCACCGAGGGCCGCTTCTCCTTCATCACCGAGGAGATGACCGAGGCCGCCGTCAAGGACTGCATCGAGGCCGTGGGTTACCCCCTGGTCGCCCGCATCCGCGTGCTGTGATCGCGAGGCGCTCCCATGAATCAACTCCTCAATAACCGCGTAGGCAAGACCAAGAAGAGCGGGAACCGCAAGGGCTGTCTCTTCCTGATCGTCGGCTCCCTGGTGGCGCTTCTGGCCACGGGACTCTACGTTCTGGCCGTCTCCTACCTGACGGGCGTCATCATCGAAGCCCGCCACGGCGAGGGCGTCGCCTACGCCATCATGAACATCGTCACCCCCTCCTACGGCATCGCCATGCTCTGCTTCTACGGCATCCTGGCTATCTGGTACTTCACCCCCACCGAGGAGGAGGTCAAAAAGCAGAACCAAGGCCTGGCCCCCATGCTGGGTCAGAAGCAACGAAACGACGCCCTTCCCAAGCGCACCCTGTGGCTCATTACCGCAGGTCTGCTCCTGGCCGTCCCGGTTACAGGTACGGTGGCGGTCAACAGCTACAAGCTGATCACCCCCGACGGGGTCAGCACTTACTTCTTCGCCGAGACCAAGAGCTACCAGTGGAAGCAGGTCACGGGCTACACCATCGACTCGGATGACAACAACGGTCTCTCGGTAACCTTCACCATGCGGGACGGGAAGCAGATCGAGATCCTGCAGGGCGTCAACTCCACCACCGAGAGGTTCGACGAGCAGTACACCTCGGTCACCCATTTCGCCGCCGAGCTGGACGACGATATGGTGGCTCTTCAGGTCCCCCGCAACGTCAAGCACATGGAGCGCTCGGTCAAGCTCTACAAGGACACCACCCTGTGGCCCTACGTCTCCCGCCTCATCGGCTACGTGGAGCTGGTCCCCGAGCCCGACGAGACGGTAGCCGAGACCCGGCCCGAGACCGAGGCTGTCACCGACGGGGAGACAGGCTCCTGATCGGCGGCGAGAGCCAACTCATAATAAAAAGGACAGAGAGCAAAAGCTTTTCTGTCCTTTTTTCGTTTTCGGGGTATGGGAGACCGTCAGATCAGACCTTTTCCATATTGCCCTGCTTGTACTGGGAGAGCTGCTCCTTCTCCTGCATATTGAGCTTTTCCAGGATGGCCATCTTCTCGATCATGAGCTTGACGATCTTCTCCAGGGGGGACTCGGGGGAGTAGTCCGCCACGCAGACGTAGTTGATGCGGGCATCCTCCACCAGAGGCTTGACATGCTCGCGGTTGCCCTCGGGGTAGACGGCGATGGACTTTCCTCCCCGCTCCTTGACCAGCTTCATGCAGGGAATATCGGTGAGTCCGTCCCCAATGTAGATCATGTTGTGGTAGGCGATGCGGCGGAGGGACTCGTCCTGCAAACGGTTAAGGTTGTAGTCGTCGGTGACGTCCAGGGTTCCCTTGGAGATGCGGTAGATGTACTGGGTCTTGAGGGTGTAGTTGATGGCCAAAGCGGGCCAGAGGGCCTCGCCGTTTTCATCGTACATATAGCGGCAGGCGTAGATGCGCTTGAAGTACTTGGCGATGGGGGTACCCTGAATGATCTCGTAGGTGCCCGAGGAGATGATGTAATGCTCGATCTCCACCCCCTGGGAGCGGCCGTACTCGTTGATGCGGTCGAACCAGGTCAAAACGCCATTGAAAAGCTCCACGTGCTGACCGCAGGAGAGCAGGTACTCTTCGGTGAGGGGGATACCCTTTTCCTTGCATTTGCGGATCATGACGAACATATAGGCGAGGATCTTCTCCACCTCGTGCTGTTCGGTGATGGCGGCGGCCTCCCCCCAGAAGGCGTCGGAGGTCATGCCGAGGTTCTTGATGAAATCGTACTCCTGCATATCGGTGGTGCAGAGGGTCTTATCAAAATCGTAGAGAATGCCGATGCGGATTTTGTCCATGATGGTACCTCCTTTGTAGGTTTTCTGTATGGTCTCGCCGTCGGGCGGCGTTTGAATCCTTCTTTATTGTACCACAAAAAAGGGGAAAAATCAAGACCCATGGGACAGAATAGGGAAGTGACCAGTATTTTTCGGCATTTATGACAAGAGAAAAAGCCCCGTTTCGGTGGGAATGACCCACAGAGGCGGAGCTTTTTCGCGTGAATTTTACCGTAACTTATACTTCAATCTCAGATTATCCGCGATCATGGCAATAAACTCGCTATTCGTGGGCTTACCTCTGTTGTTCTGAATGGTATACCCAAAGTATGCGTTCAGGGTATCCACGTCCCCTCTGTCCCACGCCACCTCAATGGCGTGGCGGATGGCTCTCTCCACGCGGGAGGTGGTAGTAGAATACTTCTTCGCCACCGAGGGGTACAGCACCTTGGTCACCGAGTTGATCACATCGGAGTCCTTCACCGTCAAAAGGATAGCGGTGCGGAGGTACTGGTAGCCCTTGATGTGGGCGGGGACACCGATCTGGTGGATGATCTGGGTGACCTGGGTCTCGATGTCGTCGGGCTCCGAGACGCTGACCGTCATGGGGGCCAGGCTCCCCGCGTTCTCTCGGGCGGTGAGCAGCTCGGAGATGTGGGCCAGGAGACTGTCGGCGCGGATGGGCTTGATGAGACAAAGAGCGGCTCCCGCCCCCGAGGCCTGGATGAACATATTCTGATTGGCCACGGGGGAGGTCATGATGAATACGGGGGGCTGATCCGACCGAAAATCCAGATTGCGGCAGGCGCGGATGACCCCGATGCCGTCCAGCTGGGCGAGCCAGATATCAATGATGGCCACGTCGGGGTGGGTGCGGTCGATCTTGTTGAGAGCATCCTCACCGCCGCCCGCCTCGTCCACGTAGCGGTAGCCGCCCCGATTCAGGGCTTCCCGCAGAAGGGCGCGTTGGTGGGGGTTCTCGTCGGCGATCAGAATTCGGGTATCGTGTAGTTCCATGGGCTTCTGTATCCTCCTAAAATGGTAAAAAATGGTAATTTCTATGACATAATGATACCATAAAACGGAAAATTTTGCAAGGGGGTAAAGGGACTAAAAATTTACCAAAAATAACCAGAATAAACTGGCATCATTGACGAAAACCGCCCCACGATCCTCCAAGGAGCGACAGGGGATGACGGCATTAGTCGGCAAAACGTAAAAATCGGGAAAATTTTCGATTCCGGCGAAAAAATTCTTGGAAACCTATTGTATTTTTTCAAGAAATATGATATACTACCATGTTAGGGTGATATGACCCTGACGAAACAAATCCCCGTAAAGGAAGATATAAATATGTTAGAGCTGAAAAATATTTCCTACCGTGTCTCCGAGACCCTGCCCTCGGGCAAGACCCGCGAGACCGAGATTCTGAAGGACGTCAACCTCGTCATCGACGACCGCTTCGTGGCCATCACGGGCCCCAACGGCAGCGGTAAGTCCACCCTCGCCAAGATCATCGCGGGTATCTTCATCCCCACCTCGGGTCAGATCCTGCTGGACGGCGAGGATATCACGAATTTGTCCATCACCGAGCGCGCCAATAAGGGCATCTCCTTCGCCTTCCAGCAGCCCGTCCGCTTTAAGGGCATCACGGTCAAGGACCTGATCTCCCTGGCGGCAGGCAAGAAGCTCTCCACGGGCGAGGCCTGCGAGTACCTGGCCGAGGTGGGGCTGTGCGCCAAGGAGTACGTGGGCCGCGAGGTCAACGCCTCCCTGTCGGGCGGTGAGCTGAAGCGCATCGAGATCGCCATGATCAACGCCCGCGGCACCAAGTTCTCGGTCTTCGACGAACCCGAGGCGGGCATCGACCTCTGGAGCTTCCAGAACCTCATCGAGGTCTTCAAGAAGATGCACGAGCGTACCAGCGGTACCATCCTCATCATCTCCCACCAGGAGCGCATCCTGGACATCGCCGACAAGGTAGTGGTCATCGCGGACGGCCGTGTCAGCGCCGTAGGCACCAAGGAGGAGATCCTCCCTGAGCTGCTCCACGCCTCCGCCGGCTGCCGCTACACCGTTACCAAGAATAACTGAAAGGAGTCACCCATATGGCAGAGCGTAAAGGACTCGATCCCATCCAAAAAGAACTGTTGGCGCAGGTCGCCGACCTCCATAAAATGCCCGAGGGCGCATACTCCCTCCGTATCAACGGTCAGCTGGAGGGGAAGAACTCCTCCGAGCATATCCAGATCGTCAAGAAGACCGATGCCCCCGGCATCGACATCTACATCCAGCCCGGGACCAAGAACGAGAGTATGCACATCCCCGTGATCCTCTCCCAGTCGGGTCTCAAGGAGTTGGTCTACAACGACTTCCACATCGGCGCCGACTGCGACGTCACCATCGTCGCCGGATGCGGTATCCACAACGCGGGCGACAGCGACAGCGAACACAGCGGTATCCACCGCTTCTTCGTGGGCAAGAACGCCAAGGTCAAGTACGTGGAGAAGCACTACGGCTCGGGCGACGGCAGGGGCGGCCGCATCATGAACCCCACCACCGAGGTGGAGATGGCCGAGGGCTCCTACATGGAGATGGAGACCGCCCAGATCAAGGGCGTGGACTCCACCAACCGTAAAACCAAAGCCAAGCTCCACGACCGTTCCACCCTCATCATCCACGAGAAGATCATGACCCACGGCACCCAGTTCGCCGAGACCCACTTCGAGTTGGACCTGGACGGCGAGGACTGCGGATGCCACGTGGTGTCCCGCTCGGTGGCCAAGGAGGATTCCCGTCAGTACTTCTACTCCAAGGTCAACGGCAATGCCCGCTCCTCGGGTCACACCGAGTGCGATGCCATCATCATGGATGCCGCCAAGGTGGTAGCCGTTCCCCAGATCGAGGCCAACCACACCGAGGCCTCCCTCATCCACGAGGCCGCCATCGGCAAGATCGCGGGGGAGCAGCTCATCAAGCTCATGACTCTGGGACTTACCGAGAAGGAAGCCGAGGAGCAGATCATCAATGGGTTCTTGAAGTAAATCACCCTTTTCGAGGGGGCGGACACAGTGCCGCCCTCTCTGTTTTTGTCAAAATCGGGGCGGTGTATTTGTCACATTTGTTCATTGAGTTTTATACGATCCTATGTTATAATGATATTATCAAACGAAAGGAAGCTTCCGCTATGAAACCTACCCTGATCCGCCTCTCCTCCCTGGCTCTGGCGCTGCTCATGCTGTTTCCCGCTGTCCTGACGGCCTGCAAGCCCGCGCCCAGCCCCGAGGACCCCACCGACAGTCAGGACGGCGTCACCGAGTCCCTGCCCATTGAGACCGGAACAACTGAGCCCGACGCCTTTGAGAATACCCTCCTGCTGGCCGCCGACGGCCAGACCGCCTACACGGTGGTCATCCCCGACTACGCCGCCGCCTGGGAGCTGACCGCCGCCGAGCGCCTGGTGAGTACCCTGGCTGACCTCGGCGTGACGGTCACCCCCGCCGTGGATACCGCCACCGAGACTACCGCCCGTGAGATCGTGGTGGGCTACACCAACCGAAACTCCGAGCTGGCCGACGACTTTTACGCCGTGGGCAACGCGGGCTACCACATCGCCGCCGTGGGTGAGAAGCTTTTCATCGGCGCCAACACCGAGGCGGGCATGACCGCCGCTCTGGACAAGCTCGCCGCCGACCTCATCTCGGACGGCAACCGTCTGGGCATCAAGCAGGGCTATATCTGCAAGGCTGTGGACGAGTCCCAGCCCGTGGCCGCGCCCACCCTCACGGGAGCCTATGCCGAGAGCATTTCCTACGCCCACAGCGTGGCCAACGGCGTCCAGGGCTACTTCACCGACGGCGACCGTAGCGCCTTCCTCATGACCAATCAGACCATGACCATCGTGAATGAGATGGCCACGGGCGGCAACCGCCAGGTGTCCTCCATGGTCAACGAGTACGGTATCCCCTACCTCCGCGACACCATGTCCGCCTACGTAGAGGCCGGCGGGAAGCGTCTCTACTCCAAGGACTCCACCGCCAGCGGCGGTATGAACATCTTCCTCTACGGTGCCTACCACTACGAGACCCACATCCGCGGGCAGAACTTCGGGGATTCCCGTATCGTGGACGAGTCGGTGGAGCCTGTGGATATGCTGAAGAAGGTAGGCAACTTCAGCGGTCATCACGCTTCCACCCAGAAGGACCGCAAGACGGGCGCCATCACCATCACGGTGGAATCCCCCGACGATCCCTACGTCAACTTCGGCTATAACTACAAGGTGGACGCCGAGGTCTACGACGCCCTGTTGGTGACCATGCGTACCGAGTACGCCGCCGACGCCACCTTCTATCTGGCCGCTGGCTCCCGCGACGGCATCGACGGCTCCCAGTACGTCTCCTTCTCGGTGACCCCCGGTGAGCTTCGCACCTATCTTGTCCCCCTGAACAACGTCACCGACTACGGCGGTACCCTGAAGTCCCTCCGCGTGGACGTGGGCGCCAAGGGCGGCGAGGTGGTGGAGATCACCGAGATCAAGGCGGTCAAGACCACCTCCTCCGACGTCCCCGCCGTGGGGGTGGACCGTGTCCTCTACACCTACCCCGATAAGCTCCACACCGCCATCCACCTGGTCACCACCGACGAGGTCAGAAACATGACCGCCTACGGCATGGAGACCGCCATCGACAAGTCCCGCGTGGGGTCCCTGCTGGTCATGGACGGCAAGGGCGAGCATACCTCCCTGGAGGGGGTGGACTGGAGCACCGCCTTCGCCGTGGCCTTCGATATCGACCGCGCGGGCGTCTTCGGCTACATCCTGACCCTGGATCCCGGGGTGGGCGCCATGACCGTTACCGAGCGCGACGGCTACTACGTCATCGACCAGAAGTCCCCCGCCAAGTCCTCCTACAAGAATCTGGAGGACATCTACCTCAGCCAGCGTCTCTACAACGACGCCACCCACGACTTCGAGGGCTTCCGTAAGGCTGTCCGCGAGGAGCGCAATCCTCTGACGGTGACGGTCACCTCCAAGACCTTTAACGGCAAGTCCCTGGGCTACGACGCCCTGCGCGGCTCCTACCGTCTGGAACTGTCGGGTACCGAGTTCAACGATGCCTACTATAAGAACCCCGACCGCCACTTCCGCATCGACGTGGAGGTCAAGGGCGACTCCGCCGACCGCAAGATCTATCTGTACACCCACGCCCCCAACGGCGCGTTGGAGTGCGCCGCCCTGCTGGATCATCAGAACCGCGTTCTGCCCTACCTCCTGCAGGTCTGCAAGAACTTCCAGGGCGAGAACGAGGAGCCTATCTTTGATCACGGAGACCCCTCCTACGGCGAGACCTATTTCCCTATGGTGGTGAAGAGCGGCGAGACCGTGAAATTCTCGGTGCTGAACCTCTACCAGAACTGGGGCATCTTCCCCCTGAAGCAGATCTCCTCCATCCAGTTCCACATCGCCTACTACCACCTCTCCACGGGCGTTACCGAGACCAACTGCATCGCCCCCTACTTCGTCTACGGCAAGGATAAGTGGACCCTTCCCGACTTCCGCGCCATGTCCGCTCCCCTGTGGGCCGGTCAGCCCCAGCACACCTCGGCGGGCCGCCTCTACTTCCTCCACTACACCGATGCCGAGGGCAACGAGTA
>JAGAIH010000001.1 GCA_017626655.1 Clostridia bacterium
AAGACCGAGGCTCCCAAGCGCGAGAAGCCCAAGTCCTCCGCTGACGAGGAGCTGGATCGCCTCATGAAGGAGTTCGGTACCCCCAAGAAGAAGAAGATCAACCGCTGATCTCTTTCATATCTGACTCTGTAAAACGAAACGGCATTCCGCTTGGAGTGCCGTTTTTGTTTGGCTCTTTTTGATGCTTTACTGTTTTAATTGGTTAAAATCACCGATTGTTCATTCTGAATTAAAAATATTTTATATAAATTTTAAAAAAGGGGTTGACAAATTGCATAAACGGTTGTATAATGTGAATAATGCGCAGGAAATGCGCTAAATGAATCGAGGTATTACATGTACACTGACAAGACCATTGTCTGCAAGGATTGCGGACGCGAATTCGTTTTCTCCGCCAGCGAGCAGGAGTTCTACGCCGAGAAGGGCTTCACCAACGAGCCCCAGAGATGCCGTGATTGCCGCAACGCCCGCAAGGCTCAGCGCGGTGAGCAGGCTCCCGCACGCCAGATGTTCGACGCCGTCTGCGCCGACTGCGGTAAGGAGTGCAAGGTTCCCTTCGAGCCTCACGACGACCGTCCCGTCTTCTGCAGCGAGTGCTTCCAGAACAGAAGAGGCTGATTTTTGTAAGCATAGAAGCGAAAGACACGCAAAGCACCGTCCCTTGGGGGGCGGTGTTTTCGTTTTACCGCGTCTCCGCCCCTGCCCGCCGGCCAGGCTTTTTTGCTTTGGAAAACAGAGCGGGCAGCCCCGTGACCACCAGCATCCCTCCGAAGAGCTTGCGTAAAAGACTCGCGTCCAGCACCCGCACCAGGTAGGAGCCCATCAATGCCCCGGGGATGGCGCAGGCGATGAGGAAGAGGACTACCCGCAGAGGGATGCGGCGTTCCCGCCCGTGAACCGTGAGGGCGGCTCCCGCCGAGAGGAGAAAGAAGAGAAGGTTGAGGGCCTGGGCCTCGGGCTGGGGAAAGCCCGCAACCAGGGTAAGGTATAGGACGAAGCTCCCCGCGCTCCCCACCCCCAGCCCCGAGAGGATGGCGGCGAGGAAGGCGGCGATCAGGGTCAGGATCAGGGAGGGGGACATGGGGACTCCTTTCGTGTCAGAACAGCATCCGCGCCCCCGCCACCACCACCAGGGCGGCGAAGAGCTTCTTCAAAGCGGCGTCGGGTAACCGTCCCAGCAGCTTGGCGCCGATGAAGCCTCCCGCGGCGGCGGGGAGGATCAAAAGCAGGAGCAGGACGGGATCGGGGCGGACGCCGTTCAGCCAGTAGAACACGCAGGAAACGGCCGAGACGGGGAGCATAACGGCCATGGCGGCGGCCAGGACGTCGCGGCGCTCATGGTATTGCCCCAGCTTAACGGCGGGTGGGTAGAGCTTAGCGGGCGGGGTCAGATGGGGAAGGACCGCTACCAGCAGGATCCCGCCCGCCGCCCCCAGGAGGCCGTTGAGCAGTCCCGCACCTATCCCCGTCAGAGCGAGAAGCAGCCAGGGAAGGGGCTTGTGGGTGGCTTGGGTCATGATCGTCTCCTTGTGGAATTCTGTAGAATTTTTGCGGTATCTTTTGGCGAAAATGTTGAAAAAGTTACAAATATCTCTTGCATTACGCGAGATTTTGTGGTATACTATAATGGAATATTTCTATACGTTCGTCGGGCGTCGGCGAGGCGGACTTTTCGCCTCTTTGCCTGTAGTGTCTCCTCTCTTACGGGGAGATATACCCGCCCTGTGCCACATAAAAATTGCCATTGAACAGGAGGTTGACCTATGGCCGAAAACAAGGATCTGAAGAAAACACCCGCCAAGGGAGCGTCCGCCGGGAAATCCACCGCCAAAAGCGGGGAGAAGTCCCGCGGGACCAAAAACAATACCGTAACCGCCACCGCGGCGTCCAAGGCTCCCGCGAAGAAGGGGAGCGCTACCCAAAAGTCCTCCAAGGGACAAGCCAAGGCGACCAACGCCGCCAAAAAGCCGACCCCCAAGAAGGGCGGCGACGGGGAGCAGCAGGCCGCGAAGATCAAGCGGAGAAGCACTTTCTCGGAGCAGTTCCTGCCCTACATATTCGCGGGAATCGCCCTCATCATCTCGGTCTTTCTGGTGCTGAACGCCCTGGGAGACGCCGAGACCGCCAACGAGCATCTCGCGGGCGTGGTGGGCTTCTACTTCTGTCAGGTGCTATTCGGGTGCTTCGGCTGGACGGCCTACCTCCTCCCCCTGCTCTTCGTGAACCTCGCCGTTTTCTGGCGCCGCTACTGCGAGGAGAACCTGGTGGCGGTGAAGGTCATCCTGTCGGTTCTGCTCATGGTGCTGATCTCGGCGGTCATCCACGTGGGTGTCTGTACCTCCGACCCCGCCCTGTCCAAGACCTTTGACGTGACCTACCTGTACCGCACCGGCGCGGCCTTTGAGAGCGGCGGCGTGGTGGGCGGTGTGGTGGGCAATCTGCTCTACACCGGTCTGAAGCTCCCCGGCACCATTGCCCTGGC
>JAGAIH010000102.1 GCA_017626655.1 Clostridia bacterium
AAACTCGGTAGACCTACCGACCAGAGAAAAGCAATGCTCCGCGGTATGGTTACCCTGCTGCTTGAGAACGGCCAGGTCGTGACCACCGTCACCAGAGCCAAGGAGCTCCGTTCCATCGCAGACAAGATGATTACCCTCGGTAAGAAGAACACGCTGGCCAGCCGCCGCGCTGCTCTTGCTTACATCACTAAGGAGAGCGTGGTGACCAAGGTGTTCACCGAGTACGCTTCTCTTTACGCTGACCGTAACGGCGGTTACACCCAGATCTTCAAGATGGGTCCCCGCCGCGGTGATGGCGCTGAGATCGCCGTCATCAAGATGGTCGACTACGTTAAGGAGCAGCCTGCTGAGGACAAGAAGTCCAAGGACGCTGAGTAATCCAAGATAACGAACTCCCTTCCGCGAAATCCGTGGGAGGGAGTTTTTCTGTTGGCGCGCGGTATTTGACAAATCTGCCGCGATGTGGTATAATGGGGTATCCAAACCCTACGGAGGGCATTATGAGAGTTGATGGAATCATTTTCGATAAGGACGGCACCCTGATGAGCTTTGACGCCTTCTGGGTCAGCCTGTCGGTCAAGGCCCTGGAGGACGTACTGGGCGAGCTGGGCATGGAGCAAGACCTGCTGGGCGAGATCCTGGAGGCCTTCGGTGTCCGTGACGGCGTCACCGATATCAACGGCGTCCTGTGTAAGGGAACTTATGCCGAGATGGGGGAGATCGTGTATGATATTCTGGCCGCTCACGGCTGTACCGCCCGGCGGGGGGATGTTGTCAAAGCCGTGGAGTCCGCCTACTCCCGTAACGCCGCAGCGGGGGACGTGAAGCCCACCTGCCCCAACCTGGCCGAGACCCTGGCCGGGCTGAAGGAGAGGGGCCTGCGGCTGGCCGTGGTGACTACGGATAACGAGCCCATTACCCGCCATTGCCTGGAGGGTCTGGGGGTTCTGCAATACTTCGATGTCATCTTCACCGACGACGGCCACACCCCCACCAAGCCCGACCCATTTTGCGCGGGGGAATTCTGCCGTCTTTACGGCCTGGACAAGGCCCGCGTTATGATGGTGGGCGACACCATGACCGACGTTCGCTTTGCCAAGAACGCAGGGATCACGGCGGTCTCCCTGGCTCCCACTCCCGAAAAGAAGGCCATGCTGGCCCCCCATACCGATCTCATCATCGACGCCATCTCGGAGCTGACCGAGCTGGTCAAGTGAGGGCGGTCCTATGCTGACGGGCATTTTCGCGGGCATCACCTGGGCGCTGGAGACGGTGGTGCTGGGCATCGCCCTGGCCATGTCCCCCTTTGTCTCCACCGAGGAGGCTGTTCTGTTGGCCCCCTTCATCGCCACCTTCCTTCACGACGCCTTCTCGGCGGTCTATATGCTGATCTACAACGCTCTGCGGGGAGGTCTCAAGGGCTTTTTCGCGGTGTTCAAGAGCAAGACCGTCCTGTGGCTGGTTCTGTCCTCGGCCATGGGCGGCCCCATCGGTATGACGGGCTACGTCCTGGCGGTCAACTGCCTGGGCTCCTCGGTGGGAGCCGTAGCCAGCGCGGTGTATCCCGCCGTGGGAACCGTCCTGGCGTGGCTGTTTCTGAAGGAAAAGACCAAGTGGTACCAATGGATCTTCCTGGCTCTGACCCTTTTAG
Source organism: Clostridia bacterium (assembly GCA_017626655.1). Next base: position 1,652 of record JAGAIH010000102.1, read on the forward strand.
GGGTCTACGGGCTGAGCTACTCCCCCTCGGTTGGGGGCGGGAATTTCATCCTGGGTATCGTGGGCGCCTTCATGTGCGCCTTCGGCTGGGGCATTGAGGCAGTGATCCTGGCCAAGTGTCTGAAGGGGACCGATCTCAAGGACGAGTACGCTCTGGGCATCCGCCAAGCCGTCTCTGCGACCATCTACGGCGTTGTCATCCTCCCTCTGCTGGGCGGTTGGCGTATGACGGCGGGGCTGTTCACGGGAGGCGATATCAAGCCGCTTTTGACGGTGGCCGGCGCCGCCCTGTGCGCCACGGTGTCCTACCTGTTCTACTACCGAGCCATCGGGAAGCTGGGCGCCTCCAAGGCTATGGCGCTGAACATTACCTACACCGCCTGGGCGATCCTGTTCACGGTGGTTCTTCTGGGGGATCTCAGCGTGCTGAATCCCATGACCTTGATCTGCTCCGCCGTGATCGTGGTCTGCGGGATCTGCTCGGCGACGGATCTGAAGAAATTGTTTGGGAAAAAGGATAAAGGATGAGCGGATCTTCCGCGATGCGATTGCTTTAGCGAGCCTTCAAATTGGGGTTTATAGGGGGTACGGCCTCCGGCGGCTTAAGAACCCTTTTGAAAACCTCCTCGCTTCGCTCGGGGCAAATTCGCCTACGGCGAAGTTTGCGAGGGTTCTTAAGAATCTCCTAAAACTTTCAAAAAAATCATATATCGGGCTCAAGTTGCTGAGACCAAAATGCATTGATGCAGTTTGAAAATTTGAGCTGTATGAACCGAGACCCGTAACCTTCTTAGAAACCCCCGCGGGGGCCCCTCACCCCACTCTGTTATTTGGAGAACGG
>JAGAIH010000103.1 GCA_017626655.1 Clostridia bacterium
ACCGTCCACGGCTTCGAGCTGGCCGACAAGTACCGCATGACCTCCATGATCCTGGCCGACGGTACCATGGGTCAGATGATGGAGCCTGTGGCTCTGGACGCTCTGAAGGTGGGCGAGAAGATCGAGAAGCCCTGGGCCACCACCGGCACAAAGCTGGAGCGCGTCCACAACATCGTCAACTCCCTGTCCCTGGTCCCCGAGGAGCTGGAGGAGCTGAACTTCGCCCGCTACGAGCGCTACAAGGTGATCGAGGAGAACGAGGTCATGTACGAGACCTACCGCATGGAGGATGCCGAGATCTGCATCGCCGCCTTCGGTATCGCCTCCCGCGTCTCCCGCAACGCCGTGGACGCCGCCCGCGAGATGGGCATCAAGGTGGGCATGATCCGTCCCATCACCCTGTGGCCCTTCCCCAAGAAGGCGTTCAAGGATTCTTTGGCTACTTGCAAGGCCTACATTTCGGTGGAGCTGTCCATGGGTCAGATGATCGAGGACGTCATGCTGGCCACCGAGGGCAAGGCCCCCGTCACCCTTTGCAACCGCGTCGGCGGTATGATCCCCTCCCCTGAGCAGGTGCTGGAGAGCATCAAGGAGACCGCCGCCAAGATCGGAGGTAACAACTAATGGTCGTTTTCGATAAGCCTCATGCACTCAACGATATCCCCTTCCACTACTGCCCCGGATGCACCCACGGTATCATCCACCGTCTGGTGGCCGAGGTCATGGACGAGCTGGGGATCGAAGGCAACGCCATCGGCATCGCCCCTGTGGGATGCTCGGTCATGGCTTACAACTACTTTAACTGCGATATGATCGAGGCCGCCCACGGCCGCGCTCCCGCCATCGCGACGGGTGTCAAGCGCGCCCTGCCCGACAGCATCGTCTTCACCTACCAGGGTGACGGCGATCTCGCTTCCATCGGTATGGCCGAGACGGTCCACGCCGCCGCCCGTAACGAGAACATCACCGTCATCTTCGTCAACAACGCCATTTACGGCATGACCGGCGGTCAGATGGCCCCCACCTCCCTGCCCGGTCAGGTGACCCAGACCTCCCCCTACGGCCGTGACGTAAAGCTCTGCGGCTTCCCCATCCGCGTCTGCGAGATGCTGGCTACTCTGGACGGCCCCGAGTACCTGGAGCGCGTCACCGTGAATAACGTCAAGCAGATCCGCAACGCCAAGAAGGCCATCAAGAAGGCTTTCCAGAACCAGATCGAGGGCAAGGGCTTCTCTCTCATCGAGGTCCTTTCCACCTGCCCCACCAACTGGGGCATGACCCCCCAGGTGGCTCTGAAGTGGATCGACGACAAGATGATCCCCTACTACCCTCTGGGCGTGTACAAGGACAGGACCGCCGCTGCCGAGGCAGCCAAGAAGGAGGAAAACTAAATGAGCACCAAAGAATTTCTCTTTTCCGGCTTCGGTGGACAGGGTATCCTGTTCGCGGGTAAGTTCATGGCCTACAAGGGTCTGACCGAGGGCAAGAACGTGAGCTGGCTCCCCTCCTACGGCCCCGAGATGCGCGGCGGTACCGCCAGCTGCGGCATCATCATCTCCGACGGCGCGGTGGGCTCTCCCATCGTGGCCAAGCCCGACGTGCTGGTGGCTATGAATCTGCCCTCTCTGGATCGCTATGAGGCCGCCGTCAAGAAGGGCGGTATGATCTTCTACGATTCCTCCCTGATTGAGCGTCCCCTGAAGCGCACCGACGTCAAGGCCTACGCCATCCCCGCCACCCGCATGGCCGGTGAGAACGGCATCCCCACCCTGGGCAACATGATCCTGGTGGGCAAGATCCTGGCCGCTCTGGGCGAGTACAACGAGGAGGGCGTCAACGCCGCCCTCGCCAAGGTCATCTCCGCCAAGCGCGCCGATATGCTGGAGCTGAACTACAAGGCTCTGGAGCTGGGCGCGAACTACTGAGGAGTACGGGAGAACGAGGGGCTTTGCCCCTGACCCCCACAAGCCCTTCTTGAAAGAAGGGCTTGACCCCAAGAACTTTCAATAAAGCATTATTGAGAGAGCTTTGAGAATTTGAGAAGCCCTCGAAATCCAAAGAAAGGGAACTACTGTTATGAATATTTCCATCACCAAGACCGCCTGCCCCAAGGAGAAGCCCGACGCCTCCACCCTGGGCTTCGGTAAGATCTTTACCGACCATATGTTCCTCATGGAGTACGAGCCCGAGCGTGGCTGGTACGATGCCCGCATCATCCCCTTCCAGAATCTCTCCCTCCATCCCGCCGCTACGGTCCTGCATTACGGCTCCGAGATCTTCGAGGGCCTGAAGGCCTACCGCCGCGCCGACGGCAAGGTTCAGCTCTTCCGCCCCATCGAGAACATCCGCCGTCTGAACCGCTCCGCCGAGCGTCTGTGCCTGCCCGAGATCCCCGAGGAGCTGGGCATGGAGGTACTGACCGCCTTCGTGAACATGGAGCAGGATTGGACTCCCTCCGCCCCCGGTACCTCTCTCTACCTCCGTCCCCTCATGTTCGGTAACGACGAGACCCTGGGTGTCCACGCCGTCCATCACACCACCTTCATGATTATCGCCTCCCCTGTGGGCAGCTACTACAAGGAGGGCATCAACCCCGTGGGCATCATGATCGAGGACGAGGACGTCCGTGCCGTCAAGGGCGGTACGGGCTACACCAAGTGCGGCGGTAACTACGCCGCCTCCAACCGCGCCGGTGCCCGCGCCGAGAAGAAGGGCTACGCCCAGGTGCTGTGGCTGGACGGTGTCCACCGCAAGTACATCGAGGAGGTGGGCGCCATGAATGTCATGTTCAAGATCAATGGCGAGGTCGTGACCCCCATGCTCTCGGGCTCCATCCTGCCCGGTATCACCCGTATGTCCTGCCTGGAGGTGCTTCGCTCCGAGGGCTACAAGGTCAGCGAGCGTCTCATCAGCGTGGACGAGCTGGCCGAGGCTATGGAGAACGGCACTCTGGAGGAGGCCTGGGGCACCGGTACCGCCGCTGTGGTCTCTCCCATCGGCGAGCTGTGCTACAAGGACAAGAAGTACACCGTCAACAATGGTAAGATCGGCGAGGTCACCCAGCATCTGTACGACACCCTCACGGGCATCCAGTGGGGCAAGGTCGAGGACAAGTTCGGCTGGACTCTGGCCATCGACTGATCCGTCCATACTCGGAAACCGCGCCTTTACGGCGCGGTTTTTCTATGGCCATCAACAACTTTTGAAAATGATAAAACTTTCACGAAACCCCTTGACAAACCGTGAAAATTGTGCTATAATACACCACATCACAGAAATGCAACGAAGGAATTATTCTTCATCTGTCCTGCTTTCAGAGAGTCGGCGGTTGGTGCGAGCCGATAGAGAGGGTGAAGCAAGTCTCATTCCCGAGCAGAGAGACCCAACCGAAAGAAGTAAGTCTCTCCGGTTTGTCCCGTTACAAGACAGAGGAGCTGATGGGCTCCGATAAGGTGATCTCGCTTTGAGATAACCGAGGTGGTACCGCGAATGAATTTCGTCCTCGGATGTACGTTTGTACATTCGGGGTTTTTGTTTTTCTGCTGATAATTCCAACTATAAGGAGGATTCCCATGAGAATCGCCGACCGTACCCTGTGCCGTGAGAACTGCGCCTTCAGCTTCAAGGAAAAGATCGAGATCTGCCGCCAGCTGGAAAAGCTGAAGGTAGACGTCATCGAGCTGCCCGCCATCGACAACCCCAAGACCGACATTCTGTTCGTCCGCACCGCCTCCTCCTTCGCGGGGGCCAGCGTGTTGTCGGTCTGTGTGGGCATGACCGCCGAGAGCTTCGATCACGCCGTGCAGGCGATCTCCGCCGCGAAAGCTCCCCGACTGCGGGTAGAGGTGCCCGTGTCCCCCGTGGGCATGGAGTATAGCGCTCACAAGAAGCCTCCCAAGATGATCGAGTGGGTGGCCGCCACCGTGGCGAAGGCCAAGGCGGTCTGCGCCAATGTGGAATTCTGCGCTTTGGACGCCACCCGCGCCGAGCCCGCCTTCCTTACCGCCATTCTCACCGCCGCCGCCGAGGCGGGGGCTACCGCCGTCACCGTCTGCGACTCCACGGGGGAGAAGATGCCCGATGAGTTCGCTTCCTTCGTGAAGGGGGTCATGGACACCGTGACCGTCCCCGTGGGGGTCTCCTGCGACGACAAGAACGCCATGGCCGCCGCCGCCGCCATCCTGGCCGTCCGCATCGGTGCTGATACCGTCAAGACCGCCGTGGAGGGTGCCTGTGTGTCCCTGGAGGACTTCTGCGGCATCATCCGCAACTGCGGCAACCACTACGGCTTCACCGCGGGGCTTCAGCTCACCGAGTACCACCGCATTCTCCGTCAGATCTCCCGCGTGGTAGCGGGGAAGGGCATCGACCGCGGGGCTTCGGTGAATATCGCCTCCTCCGCTGAGAGCGGCTTTACCCTGGACGCCCAGGATGACAAGAACGCCGTGGCCGCCGCCGTGGCCAAGCTGGGCTACGACCTGTCCGAGGAGGATGTGGAGGCCGTGTACAACGAATTCGTCCGGGTGGCCGCCAAGAAGACTGTGGGAGCCAAGGAGCTGGAGGCCATTGTTTCGGGCGTGGCCATGCAGGTGCCTCCCACCTACACCCTGGTCAGCTACATGGTCAACAGCTCGGGCGGAAACGCTCTCGCCGCCTCGGCCCAGATCGTGCTGGACAAGAAGGGGGAGCAGCTCCAGGGTATCTCCATGGGAGACGGCCCCATCGACGCGGCCTTCGTGGCGCTGGAGCAGATCATGGGCTGTCACTTCGAGCTGGACGACTTCCAGATCCAGGCTGTCACCGAGGGTAAGGAGGCCATGGGCTCGGCCCTGGTGAAGCTCCGCGCCGAGGGCAAGCTCTACGCCGGTACGGGTATCTCCACCGACATCATCGGCGCCTCCATCCGCGCCTACCTCAGCGCCGTCAACAAGATCGTCTTCGAGCAAAACGTCTGATCCTTTCTGAAAGCAGGAAACTACCATGAAACTCTCTTTTTCCACCAAAGGGTGGCATAATCATACCTTTGACGAGTTCTGCGACATGGCCTCCTCTCTGGGCTATGCCGGCGTGGAGATCCACAATATCCACGGTCCCATGTTCGTGAGCCGTGACGGCGCCTTCTACGACTACGCCGCCGCCGCCACCCTCCGTCGCCTCTATGAGAAGAAGCTGACCGTCCCCTGCATCGACTGCCTCATTGATCCCTCGGACGCTACTACCGCCGCCGAGGCCGAGGCTGAGATCCTCCATTGCATGGACGTGGCAGGAAGCCTCCGAATCCCCAACATCCGTCTTCGCACCGCCGCCGCTCCCGAGGGAGAGGTGGAGGCCGCCATCGAAAACGTGGCCGCTCTGATTGCCCGCGTCCTCCCCGAGGCCGAGGCGAGCGGGGTGTGCCTCCTCATGGAGACCTCGGGCCTGTTCTGCAAGTCGGTAACCCTCCGCGACCTCCTGGACCGCTTCGCCAGCGACAGCTTCGGCGCTCTGTGGCAGTTGTCTGCCGCCAACTTCGGCGGCGGCGAGACCCCCGAGGAGATCATCAAGAATCTGGGTGCCTACGTCCGTCACGTCCACTTCTGCGACACCCGCAGGACCGAGGACGGGCTGGAGTTCTGCCTGGCGGGCGAGGGTGAGCTTCCCATCTCCGAGATCATGCTGGCTCTCCGCTCCGTCAACTACGACGGCTACATTTCTCTGGTCTGGGATCCTCAGTGGTGCGAGGAGCTGGACGATATGGAGATCATCCTCTCCCAGTTCGGCAGCTTCATGAAGCAGTTCGACGATCCCTCCAAGAAGCGCCGCACCCTCTACTTCAACCGCGCCCACACGGGTGAGTACGTCTGGGAAAAGGATCAGCTCATTGACCTCACCTTCTCCCAGGTGCTGGACCGCATGGTGGAGGAGTTCCCCGATCAGTACGCCTTCAAGTACACCACTCTGGACTACACCCGCACCTATTCCGAGTTCCGCGACGACGTGGACACCTTCGCCCGCGCCCTGATCTCCATGGGCGTGAAGGCCGGTACCCACGTGGCGGTCTGGGCCTCCAACGTGCCCCAGTGGTACATCGCCTTCTGGGCCACCGTCAAGCTGGGCGCGGTGCTGGTCACGGTGAATACCGCCTACAAGATCCATGAGGTGGAGTACCTGCTCCGCCAGTCGGATACCCATACCCTCATCATGACCGAGGGGGCCAAGGACTGCCACTACGGCAAGATCGTGGCCGAGCTTTGCCCCGAGTTGGAGGCCCTCCGCCCCGGCACTCCCCTCCACGCCCGCCGTCTGCCCTTCCTCCGCAACGTCATCACCGTTGGCTACCGTCAGAAGGGCTGTATTGAGTGGCACGAGGCCGTGGCCCGTTCGGTACAGGTCCCTGTGGAGGAGGTTCACCGCATGGCCGCCGCCGTTCACAAGGACGACGTCTGCAATATGCAGTACACCTCGGGCACCACGGGCTTCCCCAAGGGCGTCATGCTGACCCACTACAACGTGGTCAACAACGGTAAGTACATCGGCGACCACATGGAGCTGTCCACTGCCGACCGCATGATGATCCAGGTCCCCATGTTCCATTGCTTCGGCATGGTGCTGTCCATGACCGCCTCCATGACCCACGGTGCCACCATGTACCCCCTGCCCTACTTTTCCCCCCAGCCCGCTTTGGCCTGTGTGCATAACGAGCATATCACCGCCTTCAACGGCGTGCCTACCATGTTCATCGCCATGATGCAGCATGAGGACTTCGCCAAGACCGACTTCAGCCACATCCGTATCGGCATCATGGCCGGTTCCAACTGCCCCGCGGACCTCATG
>JAGAIH010000104.1 GCA_017626655.1 Clostridia bacterium
ACCAGCCGCCCCACATATCGAACCACCAGATGGCCGAGCCGCGGGTGATCTGATGGGCGAAGCATTTGCGAAGCGCCTCGCGGGACAGCTCCGCCGTGGGAGGCCCCGCCCAGACCGAGGTACCGTTATCCAGGCGGTAGAGGTCATCGGGGTATTCTCCGGGGCGGAGGTTCTGGATGGCCTCGGTGAGGTGGGTGCGGATGTCGCACTCGATGAAGGGGAGCTTGCCGTGGAGCCTTACCGAGTCCACGGGGATCATATCCGCCCAGTCCATGCCGAAGGCGCGGTTTTGGAGGTAGGCGTTGGGAGAGGAGAAAAAGTCGATATGGGGGGAGTCCAGCAGACGGCGCAGGGCGTGGGAGCCGAACAGCACCTTGCCGTTGGATTCCATGGCGTAGCCGTAGAACACGCCTACGATCTGTTCGCTGTTCGTAGCCTCCTTGAGGGTACGGGCGAAGTGATCGACGGTCTCCGCCACGGCGAGATTGGAGAACAGGGCGTAGCGGCGGGCGTTCTCGGAGGTCGGGAGGGGGGAGCCGCGGTCGGCGTAGTCCTCGGGGGTGGGGAGGGTGCCGTTCTCCTCGCCGTACCGCTCTCGGAGCCATTGGCGGTAGGGCTCAGCGGCTACCCGGCCAAGGCTTCCGCTGAGATCGTGGTGGAACCACTCCTGGGTCTGTCCGCCGCAGAGCTGCCAGCCGCCGACGCGGGAGGCGTAGTCGGCCTTGCGGATATGCTCCACCGTCCGACGCAGAAGCTCCGCGCCGTCGCGGCGGAAGGCCTCCGAGAAGAGGGCCTCGCGGCGGCCGCCCTTGGGGGTGGGGATCACGTCGTTGGGGTGAGCGTCCACCCAGCTTCTCGGCATACTGACGTAGATGCGGGGAAAGATCACGGCGTCGGGACAGGCGGCGAGGATGGCGTTGACGGCGGTCTCGAACTCGCTGAAGTCGGGGGCGTCGGGATTTTCAAAGGCCCCCACGCGGAAGGGGGTGAAGCCCGTGAAGCTGTTGATGGGGAGGGAGGTGAAGGAGAGGTTGACGAAGAAGATGCGGTAGCCCGCTTTTGCGAAGGCCGCGGCGTCGCTCCTCTCCTCGAAATAGGTGGTGTAGGCCATGGGGGTGGCGGGGTGGCCGTCCAGATACAGGGTGGGACGGTCGCCGATCACGCGGATCTCGCTTGAGAGCATGGGAACACCTCCGGGCAGGAATTTGTCATGGGAGAAGCGTGGGAGAGATACAAGTAACCGGATATTTCGGTCGTATCTCTATATCAGGTACGATAATCCCCGTTAATTTTTACGTACTCGTAGGTCAGATCGCATCCCCAAGCGGTAGCCTCGGCCTCGCCATCGGAGAGGGTGACCTTGACGGTGATCTCGTCCTCCAGGAGGATCTCCTTGGCAAGCTCCTCGGAGAAGTCTACACCCGCGCCGTCCTTGCAGACCAGGATCTCACCCTTGCGGGAGGAGAAGACCACGTCGATGCCGTTCACGTCGGTTTCCACACCGCTGTAGCCGATGGCGCAGAGGACGCGGCCCCAGTTGGCGTCGGCGCCGAAGATGGCAGCTTTCATGAGGGAGGAGCAGATGACCGACTTGGCGATTCTGCGGGCGGACTCCAGGTCCTTACCGCCCTTGACCTCGCACTCAAAGAGGCGGGTCGCGCCCTCGCCGTCAGCGGCGATACAGCGGCAGAGGTAGACGGTCAGGGTGTTCAGGGCTTTCATGAAGGCATTGAAATCCTCGCCCTCAGCGGTGATGAGGTCATTCCCTGCCTGACCGTTGGCCATGAGGGTGACCATATCGTTGGTGGAGGTGTCGCCGTCCACGCTGACCATGTTGAAGGTGGCCTGAATATCGGTGGACAGGGCCTTTTGGAGCATAGCGGGGGCCACGGCACAGTCGGTGGTGATGAAGACCAGCATAGTGGCCATGTTGGGGTGGATCATGCCCGAGCCCTTGGCAATACCGCCCATGTGGCAGGTCTTACCGCCCACAGAAAACTCCAGGGCGATCTCCTTGACCTTGGTGTCGGTGGTCATGATGCCGTGGGCGGCGTCCGGGGAGCCGTCCTTGGAAAGTCCTGCCACCAGAGCGGGGATACCGTTCGCGATGGGGGTGATATCCAGGGTCTGACCGATGACGCCGGTGGAGGCCACCACCACGTCGGCGGGGGAGATATGCAGAGCCTCGCCCAGCAGGTCGGACATCTGCTCGGCGATCTCGATGCCGTTTGCGTTGCAGGTGTTGGCGTTGCCGCTGTTGCAGATCACGGCCTGGGCATAGCCGTCGGAAATGTGGTCCTTGGTGACGGTCAGGGGGGCGCCCTTGACGCGGTTGGTGGTGTAGACGCAGGCGGTGGCGGCGCGGGTGTCGGAGTAGATCACCGACAGGTCGTGCTTGGTCTTGTTCTTGCGGATACCGCAATGAATGCCGTTGGCGGTAAAGCCCTGCGCGGCGCATACACCGCCGGGGATTCGGGTGATGGTAGACATGATTTTCTCCTATATAATAAACGAATAATTATACAATAAGGTTTGCGGTGGGCTCGGCTCCCAGCAGGATGTTGAGGCACTCCACGGCGGCACCGCTGGCGCCCTTGCCCAGGTTATCGTAGCGGGCGACCAGGATCATGCGGTCGGGATTACCGTACACGCTGATCTCCATGCTGTCCTTCCCCGTCATGGAGCCGGCGGAGAGGAAACCGTTTTCGTCGGCGTTATTCACGCGGACCAGGGGGGAGCCGTCGTAGGTCTTGCGGTAGATGGTGAGAATATCCTCGGGGGTAGCGCCGTTCACGTCTGAGCCGAACAGGGGGACGGTGACCTCCATACCCGAATAGAAGTCGCCCACGATGGGCAGGAACACGGGAGGGTTATTCAGACCCGTGAAGGCCTTCATCTCGGGGAGGTGCTTGTGGGACTGGCCCAGGGCGTACTGGCGGGGGGCGTCCAGCAGGGTGTCGCGGTCGGAATTCTCATAGTCGGCAATCATATTTTTACCGCCGCCGCTGTAGCCTGTGAGAGAGGTGGCGGAGAGGTGAGCGTCGGGGGAGAGCAATCCTGCCTGCACCAGGGGGCGCACCAGGGCGATGAAGCCGCTGGCGTGACAGCCTGGGACGGCGATGCGGTTGGAGGCTTTGATCTTGTCGTAGAAGTCCTCTCCCAGCTCGGGGAAGCCGTAAGCCCAGGCGGGGTTGGTGCGGTGGGCGGTGGAGGTATCCAGCACCTTGACGGCGGGATTCTCGATCAGGGTGACGGCCTCGCGGGCGGCGGCGTCGGGGAGGCAGAGGAACACGATATCCACGCTGTTCATGATCTCGCGGCGGGCCTCGGTGTCCTTGCGCTTGTCCTCGGGGAGGGTCAGGACGGTAACGTCGCTTCTCTCGGCCAGTCTCTCACGGATGCGAAGGCCTGTGGTGCCGGCTTGTCCGTCAATGTATATTTTCTTCATTTATTCACTCTTTCTGTATATTTATGTAATGAATTTCAACAGATACCTATTATTATACCGATAACGGGGGATTTTGTCAAGGCGTTTTTGCATATTTTTTCATTGGTTTTCACCCTCCCCGTCATTTTCTGCGTTTCGGTCAAATACCCCGAAGCGAGGCGAATAATTTTGTTGATTTTGCCATATTTTCATAGAGAATACACCCGAATAGAGCAGAAACTTCCACGGAAAGTATTGCTTTTTCCGACAAAATATGGTATACTGTCTATAGTTACGCACAAAACCCCAAAGGAGGCCGCTTATGGAGTACAGGGATGCCGATCTCTATCTGCACCACACCTTGACCGAGGCCCCCTCCGAGGCCTTCTTCCCTCTCCACGCCCACAACCGCTACGAGATCTACTGCTTTCTGGACGGCCAGGGCTACTACACCGTAGAGGGCCACGATTACCCCCTGACCCCGGGTTGCATCCTGGTCATGCGGGACGGGGAGACCCACAAGCTCCACATCAGCCCCGACAAGCCCTACGAGCGCATCTCCCTCCATTTTCCGCCCTCCATCATTGAAGAGGGTCGGCGGGCGGAGCTTCTCTCGGCCTTCCGCGCCAGGGGCCTGGGCCAGCGGAATATGCTTCCCTCCTCGGAAGCCCTGGATCATGCGCGGCAGATGCTGATCCGCATCTCCGACGGAACCGCCTCCGCAGAGGAGCATCGCGGCCGCATCCTGGCGTACCTTCCCGCCATCCTGTACGAGCTGTCCCGCGCCGCCAAGGGGTGGAGCGAGGCTGAACGGATGTCGGGGGACAAGCCCCTGGTGGGGCGGATCATCGATTGCATCAACGAGGATCCCGCCGCCGTAGAGAGCATGGAGGCCCTGGAGGCGCGATTCGGGTTCTCCCGCTCCTATCTCAACCGTACCTTCCGCCGTTCCACGGGGGTATCCATCTGGGACTACGTGATCTTAAAGCGGTTGACCGCCGCCCGCAAGGCCATACGGAAGGGCGTCCCCGCCGCCGTAGCCGCCAAGGAGGCGGGCTACACCGACTATTCCTCCTTCTACCGCCAGTACAAGAAGCGGTTCGGGATCACCCCGGAGGAGGAGAAGAGGCAGACAAAATAGTGAGACGAGCAAGCCATCGGGTCAATTCGTAATTCGTAATTCGCAATTCGTAATTACGGACTCCCTTTGCCCCAACGAAGCTACTTCGGCCAAAAAATCTTGCCTCTCCGCAGGGTAAAGAAACAACTTCATACCGCCGGTAGTCCGTTCCCCCAATTATGAATTACGAATTATGAATTACGAATTAATATCCTCTCCCCTCACATAGAAAAAATTTTTACATAAGGAGATCATCATGAAGCGTACCCTGAAGCTTGCGGGCCTGATGGCCTTTCTCTGCCTGACCCTGCTGGTCACCCTGGTCGCCTGCGACAGCGCGGGCGGTGAGGAGACCACCCCCGAGGCCACGATCGGCGAGGCTACCCCCGCTCCCACCGACACCCCCACCGAGCCCCCCAC
>JAGAIH010000105.1 GCA_017626655.1 Clostridia bacterium
AAAATTCGAAAAACAAGCAAACGTAAAAGGACCCACACGAAGCAATCCCCCGTGTGGGTCTGATTCTCATTCCTTTTCTATGAGCCGCGCCCGCATCAGCTCGATCGTGACTTCCCCGCACATCACATACTTCTTGACGGGGCCGCAGAGGGTGACGGTGTCGCCTACCCGGGGCGGGTCGGTGAGGCCGTCGTAACGGGTGGCGCCCGTCTTGTCGTAGACGCCATAGACGAAGAGGGTATTTCCCTTCCCGTCGTCAATGGTAAGGTTGCCGTAGGTGGTGTTGGTGACCGATACCACGGTGCCGCGGACGTAGTAGTTCTGATCGGTCTGGGCGTTATCGGCGAGGGCGTTCCCGATCTTGTGGATCTCGGGGATGGAGGTGTAGGCGATCTCAGCGGGCTTTCCGCCCAGGCCTCCCTCCCGGATGTAGTCGGCCAGCAGGTCGCGGGCGTAGACCCCCTCGGTGTAGCGGGCGATCTCGGTGAGCTTGTTGGGGGCGTAGGTGGAGGTATAAGTGTCTACAATAATGTAATAGGTAGCGTTGCTGTCGATCTTTCCCTTCAGGGAGCGGCCGTAGTCGGTGTAGCCGATGAAGTAGTTGCTATTGGAGGTGTTGATGAACTTACGGTTGAGGTCCGAGCCCTTGACCGAGCAGAGGACCAGGGTATTGTCAAAGGGCATGATCATCTGGAGCTGGGAGTAGGTGACTTCCCCCGCGGCCAGGTTGTAGGGGCTTCTCACCGAAAGGAAGCCGCCGCCCAGCACGATATCGTAGTCGGGGAAGGCCTCCTCGCCTACCTTGGCGTAGAGGTCGGCCACCAGCTGGCGGAGGTAGTCCCCCGAGCGGTAGGCCTCGTTATAGCCCAACACCGCGTCGCCCGCGGAGACCTGGTCCTTGTATTTCTCCATGAGGGTATCCACAATGGGATCGTCGGGGAGTCCCGCGTAGGAAGAGGAGGAGACCAGTTCGGCGGTAGTCACCTCGCTCTTGCCGTTGGCGAAGTTGATGGTGGCCTCGGCGTGGGTGATGCCCTTATTGTCGCCGCCGCCCTGGAGGTGGTAGACCCCCTGGCTGTCGGTGAGGATGTACCGCTGGTGGGAGTGGCCCTCGAAGACGATGTCCACGTAGCCCTCGGAGAGGACGGGGGCATAGTAGGAGGACAGGGCGGAGTCGCTGATGCTGCCCGAATTGGAAGAGCCGTAGCCGTCGTGGATGGAGTAGACGATGAAATCGGCCCCCGCCTCGCGGAGCTTTTGAGACTCGGCCTTGACCAGATCGGTGAGGTCGTTCCCTGTTTTGAAGTAGATGCCGCCGGACATCTCGCCGGAAATGGAGGAGTAGCAGTCGCCCATGGCCCCGATGATGCCGATGCGGGCGCCGCCGCGCTGGACCAGCACCGAGGACTGACAGTAGGAGACCCGCTCGTCCGTGTCGCGGTCGTAGATATTGATGGCGAGGAAGGGGAAGCCCGCCAGGGTGGCGTTGTTCTCGATCCAAGGTTCACCCCAATCGTACTCGTGGTTGCCCAGGGTCATGGCGGCGAAGTCCAGGTGGTTCATCCACTCGGTGATGATGTAGCCCTTGGTGAGGTTGGACTCCGAGCTTCCCTGCCACATATCTCCCGAGGAGAGGAGGAGGACGTGGTCCTCGTTGTCGTAGGCGTTCTTGAGGTAGGTGGTCAGCTCGTCCACACCGATCTGGGCGTCGGAGTCGCAAAACTTGCCGTGGAGGTCGTTGATGGCGAAGAGATCCAGCACGATGACCACCGAGATGCCGCAATCATCGCATGCGCCGTCGTTATCCGCGTCGGTATGATTGTCCTCGGCGGGCAGCTCGGGATCCTCGGGGTCCAGGATGCCCTCGGAGGTCTCGTCGGGAGCCGTGGGAGGCTCGGGTTCGGGGACGGTGCCTGTGGGGGGCAGGGGATCCGTATCGGGGGCCGGGTCGGGATCCGTATTGGGGGCGGTAGTGGGGTCGCCGTCGGGGTCTGTGGGGGTGTCACTGCCGAAGGGGTCG
>JAGAIH010000106.1 GCA_017626655.1 Clostridia bacterium
ACGGAAGCCTTCCCTTGTGAGGGAAGGTGTCCTCCGAGCAAGCTCGGCGCGAAGCGTGACGGATGAGTAGCCACCCTACCCGATTTTGATCTGTTCCGTCAGACCGATAAACCCAAATTTGAAAGCAACTACTCCTCCGCCACAAGATCTATGATACCAAAAAACCACCCTTCCGTTGAACACAGTCGGGTGGTCTTTTGTTTGTCGCGGCTTATTCGCCCAGGGTAAGGGTGAAGGTCACGGGGTTGGTCTCGGCCTGCTTGTCGCCGCCGATGACGGATACAACGATGGTGATGGTATCGCCCTCCGCTACCTCCAGGCTGACCGACTCGGCGCCGTTCGTGAAGTCGGTGACCTTGGAGTTGGCCAGGTTATTCAGGCTGATGTTGTTGATGGGATCAGCCGAGGTGACGGTGAGCTTGCCTGCGGCGGTGGCGGTCCAGCGGTAGTAGACCATGCCGTCCTGGGGGACGTTGGCGGTGATCGACTCGCCCAGGTTCTCGATGACGATGGGATTATCCATAGCGCCGGGATCCGAGAGGATGGTCACGGTCATCTCGCGCTCTTCAGCCGAGGTGTTGGTGACGGCGAAGAAGGAGGGGTCGCGGGCGGACTCGGTCTTCATGCGGATGGCGATCTTGCCCTCGGCGTCGGGCTTGTAGGTGGAGTTGTTGTAGAAGACCTCGGCGGCGGGATCGCTCATGGTGAGGGTGCGGTTATGGGCGCCGAAGAGGGTGAAGTGGTAGGTCTCCCCTGCGGGGATCTTGACCGTGACGGTATCGTCGGGGATGACGAAGGGACGGTCCACGGTGCCGTTGGGGGTGTTGTCGATGACCTCCAGGACCACGGACTCCATGCCTGCGGCCACGGTGAGGGTGGTGTCGATGCCCAGGACGTACTCGGGGAGGACGTCGAAGCGGACGGTGTAGTCACCCTCGGGGAGGGTGACGGTGACGGTGCCCTCGTTGTCGGCGGTGAGGGTGGCGGACTCACCCTCACCGTTGACGGGGAGGATGGTGACCACGGCCTCGGACATGGCGTCGCCGTCCTGGTCCTTGATCGTCAGGGTGACCTCCACCTTAACGGCGGGGGCTTCGGTGGGAGCCTCGGTGGTGGCCTCCTCACCTGCGGCGGTGGTGTCCTCGGTGGTATTATCGGAGGGGGTGTCCTTGTCGCAGGCGGCGAATGTCAGAAGGCTGACCGCCAGGGACAGGATAAGCAGGATCTTGATGAGTTTCATGATAATTCTCTTTCCTTTTTCTCGTTAAGCGGGGATGATGCTCTGGGCGGTGGGCAGGCCCGAGCATTTGAAGGTCATATTCATGTCCGCGTCGATGGCGATCTCCACGGTGCAGGAGGAGCCGTCGGTATTGGTGACCACCACGCCGTCGGCGGCGGTATAGAAGTAGCTGTAGTCGCCCGACTCCTTGCCGCTGTTGTTGTCCTGGACCGTCAGGGTACCGTTGTTGAAGGTGAGGCGGTACAGGCCGTCGGTGAGGAAGTTGACGTTGTAGGTGCCGTTGAGGGCGGAGGTCTTATCCTCGCCCACGGGGAGGCGGGAAATAGTCAGCTCGATGACGTCCTCGGTGAGGGTCATGATCTCGGTGGTGGCCACGATGAAGGTCACGGCCTTGCCCTTCTCGGCGGTGAACTTATAGGGCAGGGTCACAACCTCGGCGGAGCCGTCCCTAAAGAGATAGACCTCTGCGTTGACCTCACCGTCGGCGGGAGCCAGGACGTAGGTGCCGGTGGCGGGAGCGGTGAAGTTGACGGTGGTACCCGCGCAGTAGTAGTTCTCCACGGTGACGCCGATGGCGTTGTAGCCCAGGAGCAGGTTCTCGCCTGCGGGGATATCCGAGCCGCCGCCGGTGTAGGGATCGGTGAGGGTGAACTGGATCTCAGCGGGGGCGGAGCCGTTGTAGACGATAATGACGGTGTAGCCGTCGGCGTAGCTGACGATGGTGGCGCCCGAGGCGATGACCTGGCCGTTGTAGGAGGCGACCACGTTCTTGTCGGTCCAGCTCAGAACGTAATTGACGTGGAAGGCGGGATCGGCGGAGCCGGTCAGGGTGACGGTGTACTCCTTGCCGGGGATCATGGTCTGGGTCTGGGTACCCACGCCCAGGGTGAACTCGTAGGTGACCCGCTTGATCGAGACCTTAACGGTATCGGCATCCGAGGCGGACTGAACGGTGTAGCTCAGGGAGCCGTTTGCGGGGATATTGACCTCCAGCTCGGTGTGCCAGGTCTTACCGCCGTCGATGCTGATCTTGTCGCCGCCTGTGACGGACAGGACGAAGTCGGAGGTCTCGCCGTCGTTGATGAAGCTGTTGGTGGCGCCGACCTGGGCATCATAGGCGCCGCCGCTGAGGGTGGGCACGTAGCCGAGGTAGGAGACGCGGATGATATCCGTGATATCCTCGGTGCCGTCGAAGTCGTAGATATCCACGGTGACGTAGAGGGTGATCTTGTCGCCCTTCTTCATGTTGGTCTGGGTGTAGGTGCCGCCCTGGCCGTTCATGGTGGAGGTGGCGTCGTTCCAGAGGTAGAAGTCCACGTAGGGGTTCAAGGCCTGGACCATGTAGGAGCCTGCCTGCTGAGCGGTGACCGAGATGGCGTAGTAGGAGCCGTAGGGCGCGGTGACGGTGTTGTCGCCCTCCTTCAGTTCCTCGGCGGCCATGGAGACGATATCGCAGTCGAAGGTGAAGGACGCCACGCTGCTGTTCTCGTAGCAGACGGTGAAGGACATCTTCTGGTTATCCTCGGTGGCGGTGAGGACGATGGAGTCGCAGACGTAGTCGTTCCAGATCATGCCCAGGGTGGAGGAGCTGATCTGGTACTTCCCTGCCTTGGGGGCGGTGAAGTGGACGGTGACGGTGGAGTTGGTGGGGAGGGTGTAGCCCTCGGCCTTCATAGAGCCCAGGGTGATCTCGCTGTCCACCTTGGCTACGATATAGGTGTAGTCCATCTTACCGCCCTCGGGCACGGACCTGGGGAAGTAGCGGGACTGGAGGGAGACGGTGCCGGGCTCGGTGACGTCCATGAAGTACACCTTGGTGTAGATGGCGTAGCCGTCCTCACCCATCTCGCCGATACCGAACTGGACGGTCTCGTGGCTGGTGGAGAAGATCATGTAGCGGCCCGCCGTGGGAGCCTCAAAGGTGATGTCCTGGAAGGCGTACTTGAAGGCGCCCTCGATGGTCAGGCTTCCCTGTCCGTCGGAGACAATCATCTCGATGGCGGAGAGCTTATTGCCCGTGATGGAGACGGTGGTGTCCTTGGTCACGCCGTCGATCTTGAAGGTGTAGATATTGCTCTCACCGTCGGGGGTGGGCTTGCCCTCCTGCTTGGCGCCGCGGATCTCCACGATCTCGGCGTAGGTGGGGACGGCCACTTTAAAGGTGACGGGGGTGTTCTCTTTGACCACGAAGGAGCTGGTCTCGGAGCCGTCGGGGGCGTAGACCGTGACGTACTCGGGGGCGGTCACGGTGACGGTGTAGAGGTGGAAGACCACGTGGGCGCAGACATCGCAGACGCCGTCCTCCTCGTGACCGCTGTGGGGGGCCTCGTCCTTCTTGACGTCATGGCCGCAGGTGGAGGCGTACCAGTGGTTCACGCCGTCGGAGGTGAGGGTGTCGGCGAAGGTATGGAAGTGGGGAGGGGTATACCCGCAGATATCGCAGGTGCCGTCGCCCTTCTCGTCTACGTGGACGCCCTTGTCGGCTACGGGGATATCGTGGCCGCAGGTGACCTCGCGCCAATGCTCGTCCTCGGTGGTGGTCCAGGAGTCGCTGTAGGTATGCTCGTGGCCGCCGTTCTCGCCGCAGACGTCGCAGTCACCGTCGTTATTCTCGTCGGCGTGGGGGGTCAGGTCGGAGCCGTCCACGGTGTGACCGCAGGTGGGGGCGTGCCAGTGGCCCTTCTCACCCACCGAGACCCAGGCCTCGTCGTAGGTGTGGGTGTGGTCGTAGTCATAGGTACAGACGTCGCAGATGGAATCGTTATTCTCATCCGTGTGCTTGGCCTCGCCGTCCTTGACGTTGTGGCCACAGGCGGACTTATGCCAGTGGGTGGACTCGTTCCAGGTCCAGCCCTCGTCGTAGGAGTGGGTGTGGTCGGCGATGTAGCCGCAGACGTCGCAGATATCGTTGCCGTCGGCGTCCACGTGGTCGGCGCGGTCGGACTCCAGGTCGGCGTGCTCGCAGGTAGCGGCGTGCCAGTGCTGGGTAGCGTCGTAGAGCCACACCGAATCGAACGAATGCTCATGGGGAGGCTCCTCGTTCTTGTCACAGGCGACGAAAACGCCCAGGGCAAGGGTCAGAAGGAGGAGCAGAGCGAATACCTTTTTCATGTTGGTATACCTCCAAAATTAGGGAAAATTATTTTTCTTTGTAGTAACCGCAAGCGAACAGCCACTGATCCTCCTCGGCGGCGTAGACCGAGACCGAGGGGTTGGTCTCCACGAAGCCGTTGCCGTCGAAGAAGAGGAGCTGGTTGACGCTGTACTTCTGGAGGAACTGCTTCAGCTCCTCGGTAACGGCGGTGACACCGTCGGAGTTGCAGTAGTCACCGTAACCGCTCATGCCGAATGCCTCGGTGGGACAGCGGCGGCAGTCCACGTGGCACTTGTCGCAGGCCTCGGAGCAGGCGCCGTTGGCAAAGCCCAGCTGGGCGCTCTCGCAGGTGTTGCTTTCGCGACAGGGGCAGTTGGTGACGCAGAAGTAGGGACCGTTATCCCCGGGGGGATCCACCACGAGACCGCCGAAGCCCTCAATGAAGAGCTTGTAGTTCTCGGTGCCGTTCGATACGGTCAGAGCCTTGTTACCTCTCATCTCCACGGTGGTGAAGGAGGCGTCCATGAAGCGGCAGGGCTGAGAGACGTAGGCGTACAGCACGGGGCCGTAGCCGTGGGTCTCGGGGTATTGGGCTTCATCGAAGAGGTGGTAGTAGTTGTCGCCGCCCTCGGAGATGGGCCAGAGCTTGTAGTTCTTGCCGTCAAAGACGTTGGCGGTGTTGGAACCCACGGTCTGGGCGAACTCGGCGCCCACAAACTCGTACTTGGCGCTGTCGTAGTCGGGAGCCCTCTCCAGATGCTCGTCGGAGGGGTACATCAGTTTGGACTCGCTGAGGTTCAGGGAGAACTCACCGTCCAGGGTGATGGCGAAGTAGACCTTGATGGGGTACTGGTTGTCGGTGGAGGTGGAGAGGACGCCGAAGCTGAAGGTGACCTGGCCGCCGTCCGAGATCATCTCGTCGGCGATCTGGACATCCAGCTTGAAGTTCTTGGTGTAGGTCCCCTCGGCTCCGCCGTCGTCGGCGGTGTACTGGTACTGCTTGAAGAAGCGGTTGGCTCCGTAGAACTTGGCCTGGGGGTTGACCTTGTTCTCGATGGTGTCCATCCATGATTCCATGGAGTAGGTGCCGCTCTTGGGGGGCGCGAACTCGAAGAAGATCTCGTGGGTGGGACTCGTCAGCTCCACGCAGTAAAGGCCTGTGTTCTTGATCTCGATGGCGTTGTAGAGTTGGTCGCCGTGGCCGCGGGTGGTGACGATCTTGTACAGCTCAATATCCACGTTGCGGTCGTTATTGGTGGCGGTGTAGATGTTGGGATTGTAGGTGTAGCCCTCGGGGATAGCGGTGAGGCGGATGCGGTAGTCGCCGTCCAGGCCTCCCACACGGGCGGTGCCGTCCTTCCCAACTTCGGCGGTATGGACCGAGTAGCCGTCGCTCCATTGGACCGAGATGGGATGCTCCTCCGAGGGGATATAGACCTCGCCGTTTACCTTGAGGGTAACCGTGAAGGGGTTCTTATCCACGTTGCCCTCGGCGTCGGTGACGACCTCCTCCTCGGTTCCCGCCTCGGTCTCGTGACCTTGGTTCCCGGGGTCCTTGACGGCGGGGTTGTACTCGCCACAGGCGGTGAGGAGCAGGGCGAGGACCAGAAGGAGGGTCAGGACCTGTATGAGATTTCTTTTCATATCAGCGGCTCCCTCCTTTCTTTTTGACGCTGAAGAAGCTCTTGATGTCGCTCCATCGGAGCTTGCGGATGATGATGTCGATGACGTAGAGGGCTACGGCGGCGATCATCAGGGGGACGAGGTAACGGACGGTATAGGTCGCGACCTCCTTATCGTCGTTCTCCAGGGAGGGGATGGTCCCCTCGTAGACACCGCCTCGGTTGCGGATGGCGGCGTGGAGGGCGGCGGGATCAAAGACGGCGAACTGATCGTACTCGGGGGCGTAGCCTACGTGGAAGGCCGACTCGGACTCAAAGCTCTTGTCGGCGTAGGCGTAGGTGACGTTGATGAGGTAGCGGCCCCGCAGAGGGGTCTCGAAGGCGTAGAAGTAGCGGGTGGAGTCGAATGTCAGGCGCTCGGTGACGGTGGAGCCGTCGGGGAGGGTGACCGTGACGTCGGTGGTGGCGAAGGGGTTGAGGGTCACGGGGATGATCTCCACGGTGGAGTGGGAGCCGTCGTAGGTGACGTCGATGGTGTAGGGGTAGTCCACCCGCTGGGCGGGGGTGTTTTCCACCAGGACGTTCTCAAAGAAGCGGTCGCCGCTCTCGTTCTCCCAGGTGGAGGCCCACTCACCCGTGAGGGTGGAGGTGAAGCTGGAGACCCGGCCGTTTCCGTAGGCCCAGTAGGCGTAAAGGGGGGCTTCCACGATATTGCCGCTGGTCTTGACGAAGTCCACCGTGAGGACCGTAGTGGCCGAGGCTTTGGCTTTGGCGTAGGCGTAGCCCATGATATCGGGAACCGAGGCGATACCGCTCAGCACCGTGTCATGCTCTCTCTTGATGTGGACGGGGGTCTGTCCCTCGATGACCGATTGGGTCAGATCGTCGGCGATCTCGGAGAACATGATCTCCAGGAGGGACTCCTCGGTGATGATCTCGAAGTAGCTGCCTCCGCCCGCCTCGGCAATGCCCTGTAGGGTGGCCTTGCCCTCGTCGCGGGCGGCGGGGTGGATGACCGAGGTGGTGATGCCGTTGTCGTGGAGGCGCGTCACCACATCGGCGGGGGTATCGCTCTCCAGGGTGTAGGACATACCGTCCGAAATCAGCATGATCTGCTTATCGTCGTAGGCCATGTCGATCATCAGCTCTCCCGCCTTGTCCAGGGCGGTGCCGATGACAGTACCCTGGTAGGGCTGGATGTTATTGATGAGGGTGGCGATCTCCTCGCGGTGGACCGCCTTGATGGGGGACTGGAGGACGTTGATCTCGCCCCAGAAGTTGACCACCATGACGTAGTCGTTATCGTCCAGCATATTCATGAGCTGGATGGCGGCCTGCTTGGCGATCTTGAGGCGGGAGAAGTTTTGCATACTGCGGGAGGTGTCGATGACGATGGCGTAGAGTTTGGGATCCTGGTCGCTGTTGCCGTACTTGACGGGGAGCATATCCTCCAGGGCTTGCAGGACGTTGTCCGACTTGTTCTGGATCTTGAGGTCGCCCAGAGTGACCAGGGATTTTCCGAAGCGGGAGACCACCTTCTCCACGCCGTCGATGAAGGCGGTGTAGTTGTGGAGCTCGCGGATATCCACGTTTGAGATCATGATCTCATCGTACTTGCACAGCTCCTCCACGGTGCAGGGGACGTCGGGGTTGCCGATATAGGCGTCGATCTCGGCGCGGTCGCCGTAGAGCTGTTGTGCTTTTGCCAGGTCGGCCTCGTCGTTGGACACCAGAAGCACCTGCAAGCCCGCCACGATGGTCTGGGTGAAGTCGAAGGTGTTGTTGGTGGTGCAGTAGTCTCCATCGGCGGTGATGGCTACACGGTAATCGTAGCGGCCCGTGGAGCCTGTGGGGAGGTCGATGCTGATGATGTTGTAGCCCCTTTGGAGCTTGATGGCCTGGTTACTGACCCGCTCGCCCTCCACGTAGAGGACGGCGATGGCCCCCGTGTCGTAGCTGGACTGGATCAGGACCTCGGCGGTGGCCTCGTGGTTCATGTAGGTAGAGGGAGCGTACTCCACGTCTGAGAGCTGGATCTCCTTCTGATCCTCGGCCAGGTTGTTGTCCAGGTAGACGGCGTCGATGTAGATGCCCTCGGCGTAGACGTTCTCCACGGCGGCCACCAGCTTGCCGGCGGCGTCCTTGGCGGTTTCCTTACCGTCGGTCAGCACGATCATGCGCTTGATGACGCCCTCGTCGTACAGCCCCACGGCGTAGTCCAGGGCCTGGGCGATATCGGTGGCGCTGTTGTCCACGCCGCTTCCCTTCACCGAGGGGATGGTCTCGGCGTCGAAGTCGCAAAGGAGCTTGGAGTCCTTACCGAAGACCACCACGGCCAGCTTGGAGTTCTTGGGGAGCTTACTTTGGATCTCCCCGATATAGGCGTCCACCTTGTCCAGGTTGCGGTCGCCGGAGTAGGAGACGTCAGCCACCACGATGACCTGGGTCTCGGTCATGACCGTGGTATGGATCATGCCCGCCAGGGCCAGGATCACGCAGACCGAGATGATAATGTGGAGGGCCAGGGAGATGAAAACGCTCTTGTGGCGGTTCTCCTTGCGGATGGCGATGATGATGGGGATGATAATCGCCAGGAGCAGGGGGATGAGGAGGAGCAGCAGATAGGGATTATCGAAGCTGATATTTTTCATAACAGTACACCATCCAATCTGCCAGGAATATCACCAACAGGGTGATGAAGATGATCCACATGGGATCGAATTTGCCGTCAAAGCCGCCGCTTGTGGCCTCGCCCTGCAAGGCGACCGCGTCAAGGGTGACGGTGGGGTCACACTCGGCCTCCTTCATGGCAGACCAGATATAGAACTCTCTGGCAGAGCCCGATACGGTCATGTTGACGGTATAGATGCCCACCTCGGTGAGGCGGAAGCTGTCGGAGGCGCCGTCGGTGTCCAGGTAGGTGACGTCGCCCGAGGGGGTCTCCACGCGGATGCTCTCGCAGTTGGTGATGACGTTGACCGTGGCCAGCTCCCCGCACTCGTAGGTGGTGCGGTCGATCATATCGGGGAAGGAGAAGGCCAGGAGGTTGCGGATCAGGACGGTGTAGTCGTAGAGCAGGGGGAGGTTGGAGTCGTGGAGGTCGAAGGCGATGACCGCCTCGCGGTTGCCGAACTCGGTGACCCCCGCGAAGACCACGGGACTGCCCTTATAGGAGAGCAGGGTGGTGAAGTTTCTGTAGAAGCCGCACTTGACGTAGCGGGTGATGTAGATCTCCTTGCCGTTCATGCCCTCGAGCAGGGTCTGGGTGGCGGAGGAGGAGGAGGTCGAGGGGGTGAGCAGCTCGGCCTTGGCCAGGCTGACGTCGCCCTGGACGGTGTAGCCCGCGCCCTCCACGTTGCCGTTGACGTTGACCATCCAGACGGTACCGTCGGTGGGGAGGGTCATATCCAGGGGGACCACGGTGTCGAAGACGTAGAGTCCGTAGCCCACGCGGCCGTCGTACTCCTCGGGGGTCATGACGTCGATGTTGGCATCCAGCTGACTGCGAAGGACCGATTCCAGGAAGAAGGGGCGCTCGCTGACCAGGAGGGTGTTGTAGGAGTTCTCGCTGGTGACGTTGTGGATGATGAACTCGTTATCCAGGGGTTGGGCATCGGTCTCGGCGATGCGGATCTTCACCGAGGAGAAGGACTTGGTCTCGGCGGAGAGGGAGAAGGGGGTAGGCTCGCCCGCCTTGACGTGGATGATCTTGGTCTCGGTAGAGTTCTCGGCTCCGTCCAGGTAGAGGGACAGGGTGAGATCTCTGTCGGATTCAAAGGAGTTGAGAAGCCCCGTGACGGTAAGGGTATCCCCCAGGTGGGTATGGGTGATGCCCGAGAGGCTGTAGTTGTCCACCTTGTTCGCGATATTGACCACTTCGATATTGTGGGCAGTGTCGTAATCGCTGTCGGTGACCAGGACGGTCTTCAGGGAGGTGTTCTCGTTGAAGTATCCCTGGGCGATGCCGATGGCGTCGGTGAGGTCCAGGGTGTTGTAGGCGGGCTGCAGCTCGTCCAGGAGGAGGAGGGCCTGTTCCTTGTCCTCGGTGCGCTCGTAGATGACGGCGGTGTTATCCCCCGCGTAGACCAGGGTGAAGATACTGCCGTCGATGGCACGGTCGATTCTCTCGCGGATGGCGGTCTTGGCGGCCTCGAAGCGGGTCATAGCCACAGGCTCCTCCCCTTCCTCGGGGACCAGGCCCGCGTCGGTCCGCATACTGCCCTAGCCGTCCAGGATGAAGCAGTATTCGTTGGCCGAGTCGGGGACCGTGATGATGGGGTGGGCGATGGCCAGGGAGATGAGGGTGACCGCCAGGATCTGGAGGATCAGGCTGATAATGCCCGCCAGGGGGCTGGGTCTGCGCTTCCGCTTGAGGAACCGCTCCGAGAGGGTCCAGAGGTAGGTAGACGCCACCGTCTGCTCGGTGTATTTGCTTTTGATTATGTAGACCAGGATCAGAATGGGAATTCCGATCAGGCCGAGTAATCCAAGAGGATAGAGAAAGCTCACTGGAATACCCCCATATTGACTAATTTTTCAAAAAGGACGTCCTGCGGCTTGTCCTCGGCGGAGACCAGAAGGTAGTCGGCGCCGCGGGCATTGCAGTAGTCGCGGATGCGGCTCGTGGCGTACTCCAGAGCCCGCTTGTAGGCCTTGGCGATCTCGCGGTCGATGTCCTTGCGGTAGAAGAGGGCGGGGTTCTCGGAGTCGAAGAAGTGGACCTTGCCTCGATGCTGGGGCGTGATCTCGGAGAGGGAGAGGATCTGGAGGCAGAAGACGTCCCGACGCTTACCGATGAGGTGGTCGATGGCAGCCTCGTAGTCGTTGTCGGTGAGGAAATCCGAGATGATGACCGACAGGCCGTCGCCGTAGCCCACGTTCTCGGGGACGATGGCCTCGCTGATGAAGCTGTCGCCGTCGAAGGTGATCTCCTCCAGCTTATTGATGGAGGACAGGAAGGACTCCTTCCCTACCATACCGCGGATGATCTCGTGGACAGCCTTGTCCTTGATGACGTAGATGGACACCTTATCCATCTCGCAGACAGACAGGTAGGCCAGGGTGGCGGCGTAGAGAAGGGCGCGCTCGGCCTTCCCCGGGTCGCCGTACTCCATGGAGCGGCTGGCGTCGATGTAAATGCGGGTGTGCATCTGGCGCTCGTCCAGGAAGAGCTTTAAGTAGAGCTTATCGAAGCGGGCGTAGGCGTTCCAGTCCAGCTTGGTGGTATCGTCTCCGTCCACGTAGTCGCGGTAATCGGCAAACTCACAGGAGGAGCCGTAGGTGCGGCTCTTGTGGTTGCCGCCGAACATACCCGCCACGTTGTTTTTCAGAAGCATCTGGAGATTCTCGATCTGGGCCAGAAGCTCCTCGGTGATCTCAAACTTGGCCATTACTTCTTGGTCTCCCCAACCAGCTTGGCGATGACGTCGTCCACGGTGAGCTTATCGTTGATGGCGGTGTAGTTGATCTTGATACGGTGGCGCAGGACGGGGAGGGCCAGGGCCTTGATATCGTCATAGGAGACGTTGAAGTTGCCGTTCATGAGGGCACGGACCTTGGCGCAGGTGATGAGGGCCTGGGCGGCGCGGGGGGAGGCGCCGTACTTGATGTACTTCTTGGCGGTCTCGGGAGCGGAGGACAGCTCGGGATGGGTACCCGACACCAGGCGGACGGCGTAGTCCAGGACCTCGTCGATGACGGGCACCTGAGAGGCCAGCTCCCGCATCTCCAGGATATCGTGGCCGTCCATGGCCACCTCGGCGGTCTCGGCCATGGTGATCTGGGTCATCTTGACGATGTCCATCAGCTCCTTGTCCGAGGGGAACTTCATGATGAGCTTGAACATGAAGCGGTCCATCTGGGCCTCGGGCAGGGGGTAGGTACCGTCCTGCTCGATGGGGTTCTCGGTAGCCAGGACGAAGAAGGGCTCCTCCAGCTTGTAGGTGTTGCCCGCGACGGTGACCTTATGCTCCTGCATGACCTCCAGCATGGCCGACTGGGTCTTGGGGGTGGCGCGGTTGATCTCGTCAGCCAGCACCAGGTTGGCGAAGATGGGGCCGCGGCGGAACTCGCTCTGCATATTGCCCTGCTCGTCCTTGCGCATGATCTCGGTACCCGTCACGTCGGAGGGCATGAGGTCGGGGGTGAACTGGATGCGGGAGAAGGGGAGGTTGAGGGTCTTACCCAGGGAGCGGACCAGACGGGTCTTACCAACACCGGGAACACCCTCCAAAAGGACGTTGCCCCCTGCGATGATGGCGATGATGACGTTATCCACCACCTCGTCCTGGCCAACCAGGTCGCGGCGGAGCTGGGTCTTGACGCTCTGTACAGCGGTATTGAACTTTTGAACGCGCTCGGCGTTGACGTTTACGTTTTCCATGGTATTCTTTCCTTTTCGTAAGTGATTCGGTATGGCCGTTCAGGTCAATCACCGTTGTTTTCTTTATTTTCAGAGCCGTTGAAGAGGATGGCGAAGTAGTCGTTGAGGGCTTCCTCCAGCTCGGGGGGGAGATTTCCGTCCACCAGGAGCTCGGAGATCTTGGCGTAGTAGCCGCCGATGACCTCGCCGTAGGTGACGTAGGCCTCGCGGTCGGGGTCGTAGACGGTATCGTCGGAGCCGAAGATCATCTCACCCGAGCCGAGACCGCCCGCGTGGATCTTGTCGAGATCGTCCTCGGGCTCGTAGTCCTCCTCGCGGCGGGGATCGTCGGGATCGTTGAAGATATGCTCGGGCACCTCGGAGGCCTTGATGCCGAAAATGGACAGGAGAGTGTAGATGGTATCGTCCTCCACCTCCTCGTTGACGGCCTGGATGTACAGGGCGCTGTTGAGGGCCTCCTCAGCCGCGGCGAAGAGGGTGTTCAGCTCATCCTCAACCACATCCTCGGGGAGGGCGGTGAGTCCCACCGTAAAGGACAGGAGGGCGATGTGGACCTCGTTCTCGGCATCCACACCCGAGAGAGTCAGAGCCTGGGTGATGCCCGTAGCCAGGGTGGCGGGGGATACCGACCCATCCGCGACAGCAGTCTTGGTGTCGTTCATCCACTCACCGATCAGGAGGGCCTGGAGGGAGTCGATAGCACTGCCCAGGTCCTGGACCGCCTCCGAGGGGGAGACCAGCATGGTATCGGCCAGGATATCGTAGGTGTTATGCTCCGAGACCACGGTATGGATGCCCTCGATGCAGGAGATGACGGCCTCCTTCATGGCGGGCTCCTTCTTGATGCTTCCCAGCTTGATGAGCAGGCTCTCCAGCTGCTTGACCACGCCCTCCTTGGGCTCGGCCTCCATGTCGGAGGCTTTGACCTTCTCGATGAGGTCCTTCACCGCCTGGGTCTGCCAGGGGGTGATGGCGAAGTTGTTCTCAATGACGGGGGGCGGCTCGGGGGGCTGCTTGGCGGGGACCATGACGACGCCCCCGAAGGTCAGGATCGCCACCACGGGGATCAGGACAAAGAGCCAGGTGCAGACACCCTTGACCTTGCGGCGGGGGGCCTCCCGCAGGATGCGGTCTGTGTCGGCTCTTTGCAGCTCGGCCATGGGGCTTGTGTCCTTGCGGAAGGCCAGCATGGTCTGGGTCTTCTCCCCCAGCTTCAGGTGCTTATCCACCCGTCGGGCGATGCGCTTCTTGGTGGGCAGGAGGATGAGCAGCATGATCAGCAGTCCTGCCGCCGCTACGATCCCGCCGTACAGGCTATATCCGATGAAGTCCGGCTCCTCCGCCGAGAGCTTGGCGATGAGCCACAGCACCGAGACGGTCAGCAGTCCCAGAGACAGGCCGAATATGACCGCTCGGACCACCGCTCCCACTCGGAGCTTTCGTTTGAATCTTGAGAATCCTTTTCCCATGAAATGCCTCTTTTCTTATGCGAAACGCGGTAAATCCTGCAAGAAAAACCAAAAAGCCCATATTACCGCATAATAATATATTATATACAATTGATGGATATTTGTCAACCGCAAATGACAGAAATATAGTAAACGCTTTGTAAACACTTTGATACGAAAAAGCACCGATGGATCGGTGCTTCGGGCAGTTATTCGGTAAGGATCTCGCAGGCCTCACGGACGCCGCATTTATCATGGTAAAGCTCCTCCATGGGGATCCATTTTTCCTTGAATACGGGGAGGTATCCTTCCCCGTCACGCATCGCCAGGCGGCAGAGCTGTTCGTCGGGGTCTACCGCGAGGAAGAGGCGGAGGTCGTAGGCGTCTCGAAGGTCGGGGTGGCAGGAGTAGGAGCCCTCCACGATGGTGACGGGGGAGGCCTGTACGGGCACGGGATCGGAAAGGGACATGGTGCGGCAGGAGAAGGGGCGGTAGGTGAAGTCCTTCCCTCCCTTGAGGGGGGTCAGCACCTCCAAAAGGAAGCGCTCGCGGTCCACGTTCCCGCCCGGCTCGGCCAGTCGCTCGGGGGTGCGCTGCTCGGGGCGGAGGAAGAACTCGTCCATATGGATCACGGGGCAATCCAGTTCCCGCGACAAAGCCTCGGCCAGGGTGGTCTTGCCCGATCCGCAGGGGCCGTCGATGGCGACGATGACGCGGTCCTTCCCTGCTTGGGCCTTGCGGATGAGGGGGAGAGCTTGTTCGAGGAAGGTCATGGGGTCCTCCTTGGGGTGAATGGGAAAGTGTTTGTGGGATGGTTCAAATTTGGGTTTGTCGGTGTGTTGACCGTTCCTTTGCCTTCTCCA
>JAGAIH010000107.1 GCA_017626655.1 Clostridia bacterium
CCTTGATATACCAGGAAAAATCTACACCCGACACCGAACTGTGTGCCGCTCTCCTCATCCACCGCTTCGCGGTCCCCCGCATCCGCTTGCGGATGGCACCGCATGGGGAAGGCAGGGAACGCACCGCTAAACCCCAATTTGAAGCTCCGAAGGACAGCTTCACACGCACGCCCTGCGAAAAAGTGCCGCCGAGGGGGAGACCGTCGGCGGCATGGAGTCAGTATGGTGGGGATCAGCTCTTGGTATAGAACCAGATCACGCCCGATCTATGGGCGAGCTGATCCGAGAAGCCACAGACGGCCAGCTTGGCGCCGGAGACCGTGAAGGTGCGGTGGCCCAGCTCGTCGGTGAAGGTGTAGGTCTTGGTCGTATCCACGTGGAGGTTCGTGAGGGTGATGCTGTCGGCCTTGACCCGGACGTTGCGGATGATCTGGACAAAGCCCTCGGTCTCGCCGTCGAACTGCATGGCGTACCAGTCTTCGGTGGACTTGCGGCAGACGGTGAGGGGGTAGTAGTCGCAGGTCAGCTCCAGCTTGGCGGCCTTGCGCCAGACGGGATGGAAGCGGCGGCCTACGGCGCAGATCTCGTCGGGGTGGTAGAATTCGATCATGGAGGTCAGGGCGGGGGTCAGGGCGTTGTGGTAGCCGAAATCGTCCACCTGGTGCTGCTGACCGTTGTAGTTTCCGTCGGGCTCGTCCCAGTTGTAGTTATGGGCGCGGAAGTAGGGGATCCACTCGAACATCTCGCGGTGCTGCTTCTGCTTGATGTAGTGGTCGCCGTAGCCCACGTCGGTGTAGTGGAGGGGAACGGCGCGGCGCATGGTCTCGGGGTCGTTGCGGCGGCCGCCCGAGGCGCAGGAGTCCATCCACAGGCCGGGATTGCGCTCGATGAGGGTGTCCCAGTAGCGGTAGTAGCCTTGGATGTGGAGATTCTCCAGCACGCCCTCGCGGTCGGGCTGAGTGTTGAGGGCCCAGTAGGGAGCGGGTGCGAAGTTGAAGTCCTGGCGGTAGATCTTGATATGGGAGTCCTTGATGATGGCGTCCACGGTGTCGATGAGCCAATCGCAGGCGGCGGGATTGCCGAGATCCAACAGGGCGTTCTCCGAGAGCCAGGGGTTATCGTCGCGGAGGTAGTGGAGGAGCCACTCGGGATGCTCGTTCCAGAGCTTGGTGCCGCGGCGGACGCGCTCGGGCTCGAACCAGACCAAAAAGTCGATGCCCTCCTTCTGGAGCTTCTCGCCCACGGGCCCCATGCCATTCGGGAAGTGGTCGGGGTTGGGGTACCAGTTGCCCGTGGTGGGCCAGTCGTTGTTGCAGGGATACCAGCCCGCGTCGATCCACCAGATGTCGGGCTTGAGGCCCTTTGTGAGGTAGGTGTCGATGGCGGCGATCTGATTCTCCTCGGTGACTCCGCAGAACTCGGGGAGGCCGTCGATCATCCAGGTGTGAAGCACCAGCTTGGGATCCAGGGGATGGCCGTCCTCGCGGGGGAGGATGTGGTCGATGTAGAAGGAGCGCCAGAGGTTGCGGCCGCGGTCGTCGCCGTCGGTAAAGGCTTGGACGGTGAGGCGGGGGGTACGGACGGTCTCGCCGGGCTTCAGGTAGGAGCGGAAGGCGGCTTGGCCCACGGTGATACGGGTCTCGTCAAAGTCTCCCGCGCTTTGGAGCTTGGCCTCCAGCCGCCAGGTGCCCGACCAGCCTACGGCGATATTGAAGCCGTGGCCGTTATGGGTGAACAGGCGCATGTAGGGGAAGGCACCGTTACAGGAGGTTCCGTCGCCACAGGGCTGCTTGACGATGCCCTCGGCGGTGACGGGGGTGGTCCACCACTCGTAGCCGTCGGGGGTGCAGGTATCGCCGTTGCCGTGATACAGGGTGGGGTTCTCGGCGGGGAGGGCGAGGTCAAAACGCCAATCCGAGATGATGGGGGAGTTATCCGCGCCGTCGTTGGTGATATACATGACCCAGTCGGTCACGGCGTAGTCGCGGTACTCGATGCACTCCGCCCGCAGGGTCAGCCCCTCGGGGGTGGCGGCGGTGAAGACGGCTTCGGAAATGGCCGAGTCGATGCGGCGGCGGGTGACCTTGGGGGAGAACTCGGCGGGGAAGCCGCGGTAGGTCTTGCCTCCAATGGTATAGGTAACGGGAATTTTTTCGGGGGAGGTCGTACAGGCGGGGAGGTATACGCTCAGAGCGATGTCGTTCCGTGTAGCTTTCATGGGTCGTACCATTCCTTTTCATAGAGTCCCGCGCGTGCGGGGGGATGGGTACAGTATAGCATAAAATCCACCGAATTGCAACGGTTTTTGTGGAAAAACGCAGGAAATATTATTGCGGAGGACAAGGCGGGGGGAAGGCTTGGGAGGATCATGGCGTAAAACCTCGGAATTCACATTAACTTCACAATGTATCCCGAAAATTGTCACATTTGGGGTATTTACAAAATCATCAATTGATGATATAATAGTGAAAACCGCGCCCGCCCGCGGTTTATTTTTTGCAAAAAGGAGAAACGACTATGCAGTGGGGTTCCTTTGGTATCGTTCATATCTCGACCCTCGTCATTGCCGCCGCCCTCATCGTGGGGGTATACTTCCTGCTCAAAATCCTGCCCGAGCGGGTACGCTACTTCTCCATTCTGGCCCTGTCCTTTTCGGGTATGGTGGCCATTGTCTACAATCTGATCGCCTGGGACTCCCCTTTGGAGTACCTCCCCTTCCATATGTGCTCCATCCTGGCCATCATGCTCCCCATCACGGTGCTGACCAGGAGCCGCTACATGGGCAACCTCCTGCTGGTATGGTGCCTGGGCTCGCTCCTGGCCCTCATCATCAACCACGCCTCGGGGCATTTCATCATTCCCTCGGCGGCTTTCTTCATTTATTATATACCCCACGTCTTTGAGTTCGGCGTGGTGATCTACCTCTTCAAGTTCGGTTACGTCAAGAAGGACTACAAGTGCATCCCCGTGACCGTAGGGGCGACGGTGGTGATCTATACCGTCGTCCATTTCATCAACGTGGCGTTGACCCGCTACGTGGAGGCCAACGAGATCGTGGACTACGCGGGGAATCTGCTTACCTTTAACTATATGTTCTCCATGACCCCCGACAACCCCGTGCTGGCGCTGTTCTGGAAGGTGATCCCGCATCCCTACTGGTATATGTACTGCGCGGTGGTGGTGCTGGTGGTATACCTGGTGGTGCTGTATCTGCCCCAGATCGTGAGGGCGGTGAAGGAGAAGAAGCAGGGGAAGTGACCGCTTCTTTACGTGGATCGCCTATCTTTGGCGGGGAGCGTCCTGCCGCATATCTGATCCAATCAAAAGAGCCGAGCTTGAAAAGCGTGATGTTCTTAGCGGATAAATTACAATATTACAGCTTTGCTCTGCAGTAAACAAATAATTAGCCCCGACAGTTTTTAAGTCTGTCGGGGCTAACAATTTAATAAATTGGAAATTAGAATACTCCCTTATTGTACTTTTTTTGTACTACAACAATAAAACCTATACCAATCACCAAGCCTATGATAAGTATAGCAACGGCAAGAATGGTCAAATTTTCAAACAGTCCTATAATGCCAATGAGTAGCATAATAATTGCGATGACAAGCATTGCTTTTCCAAAGGCTTTTCCGTA
>JAGAIH010000108.1 GCA_017626655.1 Clostridia bacterium
CCCCCAGGAGATGAAGCTGACCCAGTGGTTCCATTGCGACTGCCTGGCCAACTACTACCACTGCGAGCCCTGGTCCGAGCGGCACTGGGAGATCGTGGAGAACTTCGCCCGCACCGCCCGCCACAACGGCATCAACCTCCTGCTGACCCCCCTGTTCACCCCCGCCCTGGATACCGCCGTGGGAGGCGAGCGCACCACTACCCAGCTTCTGGATATTACGGTCACCAACGGAGCATACTCCTTCGGCTTCGACAAGCTGGACCGCTGGATCGACATGTGCGACCGTTTGGATATCCCCTACTTTGAGATCTCCCACCTCTTCACCCAGTGGGGCGCGGGTCACGCCCCCAAGGTGATGGCGACTGTTGACGGTGAGTACAAGCGCATCTTCGGCTGGGACACCGACGCCACGGGGGAGGAGTACGCCCGCTTCCTGCGGACCATGCTCCCCGCTTTCCTGGATCATATGAAAGCCCGAGGGGACGACAAGCGTTGCCTGTTCCACATCTCCGACGAGCCCAACATGGACCAGCTGGAGCAGTACAAGAGGTCCAAGGCCGTGGTGGCCGATCTCCTGGAGGGCTATACCATCATGGATGCCCTGTCCAACTTCGAGTTCTACCGCGACGGCATCGTGGAGACCCCCATCCCCTCCACCAACCACATCGAGCCCTTCATCGAAAGCAAGGTCCCCGATCTCTGGACCTACTACTGCTGCGGCCAATGCCTGGACGTCTCCAACCGTCTGCTGGCCATGCCCGGCTGGCGCACCCGCTCCATCGGTATGCAGTTCTACAAGTACGATATCGCGGGCTTCCTCCAGTGGGGCTACAACTTCTACAACAATATGCACTCGGTCAACACCATCAATCCCTACGCCGACGTCAGCGGTGAGTACTGGGTGCCCGCAGGAGACCCCTTCTCGGTCTACCCCGCCGAGGACGGCACCGCTTACGAGTCCATCCGCATCATCCAGTTCCACGAGGCCCTGGAGGACTGCCGCGCCATGAAGCTCTGCGAGTCCTTCTACGGCAAGGAGCGGGTGATCGCCGAGATCGAGGCGGTATTCGGCAAGGAGATCAAGTTCTCCCGTTGCGCCAGATCCGCCGATATGATGCTGGCCATCCGCGCCAAGGTGGACGAGCTGATCGCCGAGGCGGTCAAGTAAGACGCCATGACAGACTACACCTGTACGGTGACGGCATCCACGACGATACGGATGCCATCCAAGCCCTCATCGACAGCGGCGTCTGCGAGGTGAGCCTTCCCGCTCCCAAGGTTAGGTATCTCATCTCCAAGCCCTTGGTCATCCCCTCAAGCTTCAAGCTGAAGCTCCCCCGCTACGCCGAGATCAAGCTGGCCGACGGCTCCAACTGCTTCATGCTTCAAAACAAGGCGGTCCTCTAGCCCGAAACGAGACTGCGGGATTTCCTCTTTCCCCTCCACAAGGAGATTTGGAAGTTCTACGATCTCTACTCCCCCTCGGCGGAGGACACCTGCCACGACTTCGAGATCGAGGGCGGGATCCGGAACTTCAACAATCGGAACCGGGACCCCAACCCCATCTACACGGGACAGTTTGATGAGCGGAACTACCTGGGCCACGTCATGTTCTTCTACAACGTCCGTAATTTCCGCATATCCAACCTGACGGTGAAGGATCCCGCCAACTACGCCATTATGGTGGACACGGGGGCCTACTTCACCATGGAGAACCTGACCTTCGATTTCAACAACGGCAACCCCACCGACACCGTCCGCATCGAGAAGGACGCGGCGGTGGACGGTCTGCTCCTCCGTGATGTGACGGTGGAGGACCACGCCGGGGGTAGGTGTCGGGGGCTGGTCAACTACGGTACGGTCCGCCATTTGCAGGCCGAGGGGCTTAGGGAGAGCTTGATCCGCAAGGAAGGTACGATGGGGTGACCCCCGATCCCTTTCAAAGCAAAAACCGCATCTCATGGGAGCGGACTAATCACCGAAAAATAGATATTGAAAAAAGCCTCCTGTTGTAGGGTACAGATCACTACAACAGGAGGTAAAATTATGCCGAGGCAGTACGCGAAAGTGGAACCCATCAAAGATAAGATGTTTGGTCGGAAAGGGAATGGCGAGACAGGCAGGGAGATCGCGGAGAGCTTCGGATTGACCAAAAAGTCAATCGAGCTATTCGTCTCCCGAGAGAACCGCAAAGAACGAGCAATCAGGAATGGGTATGTACCGCGTTCCAAAAGGCATCCCCGACAGTCCGCCACCGACCCGCCAAAGCTCGTTACCGGCTTTGTACGATTCGCGGACTCTCGGAAACGCCGTTCCCTACGGTTTTGATTCTTCGGTAGATCCAAAGCCCCCGAAAAACAGTGAATCCATACGGGACGGCTCCGGATTACACCTCCAATACCATCCCATCAAACGCCAGCGCCGTCTCAAACTTGTCCCGGGTATACGCCACCAGCTCCGCCACCATCCCGTCGCTGTTGAACTGATCGTACCGATGGCTGACGATCAGCTTTCCCGTGCGGCTGGACTTCAGAAGCGCCATGATCTCGGGCTTGTTGAGCCTGGTGTGGGCGCCTTCGGTGACCACCAGATCCACGTCTGTCTCGGTGATGACCTTGGGGTAGTCGGGCATATCAGCCATCAGATCTCCCGTAAAGACCACCCGCTTACCCTCGGCCTCCAGAAGGAAGGCGTGGGCGTTCTGATAGTGATCCACGGGGATGGCGGTGACCTTCAGGTTGCCGTCGTCAAAGATCATGGCGGACACGCGGCGGGAACGGTCATTATGGGGATCGGTGAGACGACCGTAGACCCGATACTTCAACCGTCCAAAGAAGACGGGCTTGCCGAAGAGAAAGCGGAACATAGCGCGGTAGTCCTCCTCGTCGGGAACATAGACAGGGAAGGACACCCCCTCGAACTGGCGGAACTCGTTGATCTGCTGGGTGAGGGTCACCAGACCCAGATAGTGGTCGTGGTGGGAATGGGTGATGAAGACCCCCGCCACATCCGTGAGGGGAATATCGTGGTTTTTCAGCAGAGTCAGGACGGGCGCGCCCGCGTCCACGAGGTAGTGCTTGCCTCCCGTGCTGATGAGGGCGGAGGAGCAGAATTGGTTCTTTTCGGTGATGCCGTGGCTGGTGCCGAGAAAGGTAATCTTCATGGGGATGCTCCTTTCGAGGGATCTCAAATTTGGGTTTGGTGATGCGTTTCGGTTGGCACAAACACCTGTAGGGAGCGACGCCCTCGTCGCTCCTCAACCTGGAAATTGCCTATTTCTATTGTCAGATACGCATTTTTTGTCTTTACACCCGAAACATATCGGTATGTTCTATGTGGCGGAGCGACGGGGGCGTCGCTCCCTACAATGGGTCATGGGCGACCGAGCCACCGTGCCGAATAGCCTGCTAAACCCCAATTTACAGCTCGATCAATTCCTTCGGGCTCTTGGTAAAGTCGTAGATCGTCCCATCCTCCAGCACCGCGATCATATCCTCGATGCGGCAGCCGTACTTGCCCTCGATATAGATGCCGGGCTCCACCGTCACCACGTGGCCGGGGGCCAGGAGGACGTCGGCGGGAACCGAGGCGGCGAAGCGGGGGGACTCGTGGATGTACAGGCCCACGCCGTGACCCAGGCTGTGGCCGAACAGGCCCTTGTAGCCGGCGCCGTCGATGATGTCGCGGGCGATCTTGTCAGCCTCGGCGCAGGGAAGGCCGACCTTCAGAGACTCAATGGCGGTGGTCTGGGCGC
>JAGAIH010000109.1 GCA_017626655.1 Clostridia bacterium
CAGACCTACATCCTCTACAGCGTAGAGGATCAGGAGGACTACCTCCTGGTGCTGGAGAAGGACGGGGAGTATTATCTCTACCAAAAGGCCAGCGAGACCGAGACCGTTGAGGAAGAGAACTGAATCCAATAGCAAACGCCCCGCCGTATGGCGGGGCGTTGTTGGTATTGTTAGGATCGAATAGGGCATATCAACTCATGCCGGGGTTCTTTCATAAATGGTACAGCTTTCGACCATTGCATGATTCAGCTTTTCCACCTCAACAAAACGAGTCAAATTCCCGTCAGCGTCAAATTCAGCTATATGAACAAAGGACTGATTGAGTGTGTCGGTGAAAGCAATAGCCATTCCGCTTTCGGTACTGCATGAGAGATCCACCAGAATGGAATCCATGTCCCAGCCCTCCAGCAAGGTCGGATCTGTTTCCTGAATGGTTTGGATCAGCTGCTGCTTGGTGTCAGACGGTATACCACCGTTTTCCAGCGGTGTGCCGTTCACCGGATCAAAGGGCTTTTTCTCATACTCCATAGAGCCGTCGGAGGATAGCAACAGATAGTGACCTTCAAAATCCATCCACAGAGGGAAGCCCATAAATTTGGGGGCACCAACGTCCTTATACTGCCCTATGGCAAACGAGTAGATAAAACAGGATTCGGAATCGTTTGCTTGGTAGAGGATATTGACAGAATAAGGATTCGGTTCTCCGGTTGATGAGCAGGCCGTCAAGGACAGGAGCAAGCAGACGGCCAAAACCGTAGGGATCCATTTCT
The DNA here is from genome assembly GCA_017626655.1 of Clostridia bacterium. The sequence goes on from JAGAIH010000109.1 coordinate 771, forward strand.
TCATGGTAAATCTCCTTTCCGCCCCGCCTTACAGCGCCACAATCATCATCACCAGCACCAGGATACCCAACAGCATCCAGGCCCCGCCGAAGATCGCCAGCAGATACCAGCGCTTCTTGTACCCCTGTTTAGCGGAGTGAGGCAGACACAGGCCCAGCACCAGAGGCGCGATGGGGACCGCGATGCCCAGGATGGCGATGGTGAAGTAGACGAACTCCACGGGAGCGGGGTCGCCGGTCAGGGTATTGTTTCCACTCCCCGCTTCGCTCTCAACGCCCCACAGATAGTGGGTAGAGGCGCGGTAGACGGCGTTGTAGCTGTCCTGCTGCCAGTCGTCGGGGACACGGTACAGGGTGACGGTTACCCCCTCTTGGGGGAGGATCTGCCCATTCTCATCCAGGGCGGTGGCGGGGATATCCCCGGCGGGAATGAAGTACATATCTCCCGCCAGATCGAAGAGGTAGCCTCGGTTGACCGCGATCATCTCGTCCCGGTCGTACAGCCACAGCTCATAGCGAGGGGCGTAGCGGAGACCGTGGAGGGTGTCGGTGAGGGTCTCGGCCTCAGGATCCTTCAATAGCTCGTACAGCACCCACAGGAATTTCTTGTCCATGTCGTAGTGCTGGTACTCGTCCATCCGCAGGTAGGTCAGGGAGGTGACCTTCGTGCCCTCCTGGGTGTACATAGCCTCCACCTTCTTCATCTCCTCTTCGGTGGCGAAGAAGACCCACTCTCCCGCGGCGTTGACGGCGGCCAGCACGTCCCCGCCCTCCTCGGCGGCGTAGACGTCGTATCTGTGTCCGTCGATATTGGCGGTATTGCGGTACTCAAAGTCGTAGGCGGGATCGTAGCGCAGATGGATGGAATCCTCCACGCGGAGGTAGGTCTCGGTCTTGCCATTAGGGAAGGTGGCGGTCAGAGTCCGCGCGGCGGCGTCGTAGGTCCATTCGGTGAAGTCCCCCTTGGCGGCGGCCACGGGAGTGACGGCCGTAGCCAGGAGCAGAGCCAGGGCGAAGACCAAGGCCAGCAGGCGGGGAAGTACGCTATATTTCATATTCAGTTTCATATCCGTATCCTCCTTTACGCCAGATTCAGCTTCTTTTCGATCTTGTTGA
>JAGAIH010000110.1 GCA_017626655.1 Clostridia bacterium
ATCGCTGACCAGCTGGATCTCGCATTCCAGGCGGTAGCGGTAGAGCTTTTCCACCTCGTCCTGCACCAGGCGGACCAGGGCCTTGACGTCCTCGGCGGTGGCGCCGCCGCGGTTGATGATGAAGCCCGCGTGCTTCTCGGACACCTGCGCCCCGCCCACGGAGACTCCCTTGAGTCCCGCCGTGTCGATCATGCGGGCGGCGAAATTGTCCACGGGACGCTTGAAGACGCTCCCCGCGCTAGGGTACTCCAGGGGCTGCTTCTCCCGGCGGGAGTCTATGTTCTTCTGCATCTGCTCGCGGATGGCGGGGCCGTAGCCGTAGCTCAGCTTGAACACCCCGCTCAGGACCACCCAGTTGGGATGCTCCAGGAAAATACTGTGACGGTAATCCAGCTTCATTTCGGTATCCCGAAGCTGACCCGTACAGCCGTTGGTCAGATCATAGTAGTCGGCGGAGACCAGCACCCGCTCCACGTCGGAGCCGTAAGCCCCCGCGTTCATGACGATGGCGCCGCCCACCGTCCCGGGGATCCCGTAGGCGAACTCCAGACCCGACAGCTCCCGCTCAGGCTGACCGCAGGCGTAGGCCAGGGCCATGAGAGGAGCGCCGCATTCGGCGTAGACGTGGCAGTAGGGCTCGCCCCGATCCACGGCCTCACGGCGGAAGGCCTCGCGGTCGGGGGCGGAATCCTCCTCGTAGACCACCCGCTTGGCCCTGGTGGTCAGAACGACCAGACCGCAGAAGCCATAATCCGAGACCAGGACGTTGGAGCCCTTGCCCAGGACGCGGAGGGGGCAACCGTCCCCCAGATCCCGCCATAGGGACAGGACCGTAACCAGCTGGGCCTTACCCGACGGCCATACCGCCAGGGCGGCGTTCCCGCCGATCTTGAAGGAGGTATGAGCCGACAGAGGCTCGTTCCATTTGCAGAGAATACCGCCCGCGCGGAAGGCCTCATACAGGGCTTCCAGGGCTTCCTTAAAGGGCATATCGGCTCCTTTCCCGCGCGGTCGCGCGTAGTCGATTCCATCGAAAAGCAATTATCGGAAAAATTCAGCCAAGCAGAATGGCTTCAATATCGGAAAGACGGCTGACGGTGTAGGTGATCTCCATATCCGCCGGGGCGGCCTTTCCCTTGGGGTTGAACCAGCAGGTATCCAACCCCGCGTTGATGCCCCCTCGAATGTCCGAGGACAGGGAATCACCGATCACCAAAGCCTCCTTGGGGTCAAACCCGGGGATCGCGGCGGCCACCAGATCGAAGAATCTCTTTTCGGGCTTGGCACAGCCCATCTCCTCCGAGATGAAGGAGCGGTTAAAGTAGGGCGCCAGGGCGCAACCGCCAAAGCGGCTCTTCTGTACCGCCGTGATGCCGTTGGTGACGATATACAGCTCGCATTTCCCATGAAGAGCCTGGATCAGCTCCAGGGCGCCCTCCAGAAGACAGGTCTGCTGACCCAGGGCGGACTCGTAATCCCGCGCCATCCGCACGGGATCCCCGCTGTAGCCGATGGAGGCGAAGAAATCCCCAAAGCGCTCGATCTTGAGGCGGTCGCGGGTGGTCAGACCCAGCTCCAGCCGCTTCCAATGGCTGTCGTTGATGGCGGAATAGACCGCGACGGTGTCCTCGCCGTGGGGAAGGCCACGGGATATAAGGCAGGCGCACAGAGCGTTGCGCTCGGCGCGGGTGAAGTCCAGAAGGGTATTGTCAGCGTCAAACAGGGCGATGCGGTAGGGCATAGGGGTCTCCTTCCAAAGGGTATGCGGCGGGGGGAATGCGTGTGAATACTCATTGTATATCATATCACAAAATCCCGCTTTTTGCAAGACCTCCGACACAGATTTTTCTCGTTTTTTGACAAAAATCACATCCATGCTTGACAAACTGATTTGGACATGGTACAATGTATCCAAACAGTATGCCTTAAGGAGCATGACCCATGTCCAAGACCTACTACCTCGCCGCCGACGGAGGCGGCAGTAAGCTGCAAGCCATTCTCTACGACGAAAGCTACCGCATCATCCGCACAGGTCGGGTGGCGGGGGTCAATACCCTCTACAAGCCTGCTGAGGTTGTCCGCAATAGCATAGAGGGAATGATGAAAGAACTACTTCAAGGAGAGGACGGTGAGGGACCCATCACCCGTATTGCCGCCGCTGACCTCTGTATGGTGGGCTCGGGGGACGTCATGCGGAATATCCTCACAGGACTGGATCACGTGGGGGAGATCGCCTCCCACAGCGAGCCCGTGGTAGGCCTGGCCGCCTGCCTGCGTACCGAGGGCGCCGTTGCCCTGTCGGGGACGGGATCCGACGCCTTTTTCGTCAAGGACTGTCAATGCGTACAATCCATCGGCGGCTGGGGTCCCCTCCTGGGAGATGAGGGAAGCGGCTACGATATCGGTCTCAACGCCCTGAAGGCCGCCATCTACTCCTACGACGGCCGCAGGGACAAGTCCATGCTCTACGACCTGGTCATGGAGAACTGGCGCCTGGAGCATTTGTGGGGGCTCGTCCACCACCTGGCGGGGAATCCCGACGCCCGCCACGAGGTGGCCTCCGCCGCCAAGCTCTGCGCCAAGGCCGCCCATGCGGGAGACCGCGCCGCCCTCCGCATCTACGAGCACGCCGCCCTGGAGATGTTCCTCCAGGTCCGTACCGTCATCGAACAGCATCGGGAGGAATGGGACGGCACCACCGTAGTCATGGGCGGGGCCTGGAAGGGCCACCCCAGAATGTTCGAGGTCTTCAAGAGGGAAGTAGAGCTTCTGTTCCCCGAGGCAAGGGTGTCCCTGCCGCTGTACGAGCCCGTGGTGGGCTGCGCCGTCCTGCGGGGACTCAGGGAGGGAAGGACCCTTGCCGAACTGGATACCCTCTTGGCCGAGGGCTTTTCCCCATTCCGATATCAGTAAAGAGAGGTACCCGATATGTCCGTGATTCAAGATTACTACGCCCGCATCAGCGAGATTTTGGCCGAGGTCTTCGACAAGGAGGCCGACAATATGGAAAGTGCCGCCGAGGTTCTGGCCGCCGCCAACGAGGAGGGCCGCTCCATCTTTGGCTTTGGCTGTAACCACGCGGGTCTCATCACCCTGGAGCTGTTCTACCGCACCGGCGGCATGGTGACCGTCAATCCCATCCGCGCCCCCGGCATGATGCTGGAGCTGTCTCCCCCCACCATGACCAGCGAAATGGAGCGCATCCCCGGGTACGGCAGGATCATTCTGAACAACGAGCCCTGCAAGGAGGGCGACGTCCTCATCATCCATTCGGTATCGGGACGGAACGCCGTCACCATCGACATGGCCGAATGCGCACGTGAGAAGGGCATGACCGTCATCGTGGTCACCAACATGAACACCGCCACCTCGGTCACCTCCCGCCATCCCTCGGGCAAGATGCTCCATGACTTCGCCTCCATCCTCATCGACAACCACGGCGACCGCGGAGACGCCACCGTACAGCTCCCGGGCTTCGAGCAGAAGCTGGCCTCCTCCTCCACCGTGGTGGGCGCCGCCATCCTCAACGCCGTCACCGCCCGCGCCTCCGAGCTGCTCTGGGAGAAGGGCATCAAGCCCCCCGTCTTCATGAGCGGGAATATTGACGGGGGCGATGCCTACAACAAGGCCGTCATCGCCGAGCATAAGGACAACATTTTTTACATGAGATAAAGGAGAAATACCATGTTGATCGACCGATACCATCAAGCCGTAGAGGAACTTCTAAAGACCGTCCGCGAGACCCAGAGAGAAGCCATCATCAAGGCAGGAGAGCTGGTCGCCGAGGCCGTTGAGAGCGGCCATAAGATCTACCTGGGCCACATCGTCCACGGCATCGAGATGGACCTCATCTACCGTGGCGGCGGCCCCATCTTCTACAAGGAGTACAAGCCCGGGGAGACCGAGCTGAAGGAAGGGGACGTCCTCTTCGTTTCCTCGGTGTCCGGGCGCACCAAGTCGGTGGTGGACCTGGCTTGGGACTGTATGCAGAAGGGCATCAAGGTCATCGCCCTGACCTCCATGGTCTACGCTTCCCAGGTAGATCCCGTCCACGAGTCGGGGAAAAAGCTTCATGAGTTCGTCACTCTGGCGCTGGATAACTGCGCTCCCGCCGCCGAGGCCATGCTGGAGGTGGAGGGCATCGAGGCCCACTACGCCGCCGCCTCGGGCATCGCCTCGGACTACATCATGTGGAGCCTGACCTCGGTCTGCGTGGAGAAGATGCTGGCCGATGGCTTCACCCCCGGCATCCTCAAGTCCGCCAATTTCCCCGGCGGCAACGACTACAACAAGCAGATCATCGAGCCTCACTACGACGAGTTCGGGTGGTAAATGATAAAAAACGCCTCACAGGGATGTGGGGCGTTGTTTTTGTATAGTAAAACCACGCGTTAGACGCGTGGTTCGGTAAGAATTACATAGTTGATCATGACATAAAAACTCCTTTGTTGTATAATAAGGGTGCGGCTGCCAACTGCACAAATAAAAACAACAAAGGAGGTCATTTACAATGAGTATAAATGACGTAAATAGTTTATCACATACGAAGTGGAATTGCAAGTACCATATTGTGTTTGCTCCAAAATATCGAAGAAAAGTGTTTTTTGGAGAAAAGAGAGCGGAGATCGGGAAAATACTGCGACAACTCTGCGAGTGGAAAGGAGTACGGATCATAGAGGCAGAAGTGTGCCCGGACCACATCCATATGCTCGTAGAGATACCGCCCAAAATCTCCGTATCCAGCTTTATGGGTTACTTAAAGGGTAAGAGTAGCACGATGCTGTATGAGCAATTCGGCGAACTGAAGTACAAATACCGAAATCGGGAGTTTTGGTGTAAAGGATACTACGTCGATACGGTAGGGAAAAACGAGAGCCGAATTGCCGAATATATCAGCAACCAGCTTAAGGAAGATATGTTAGGTGAACAACTGACAATCAGCGATAAGGGCCCGTTTACGGGTAGCAAGTAACAGTCCCCACGCAGTTGGCAGTTCGTATAGATGCGTTTACGCATAGCGAAGAATGGAGGGCTATGCCCGCATGTGAAAAACCACCCGCTTGGCGGGTGGATGTTTATTTGCCCGATGGAGGGCGCACCTGTGTGTGCACCCGCTCTCTTTCCCTTGTGTCAACCTCCACAAAAACCCTTTCACGACTCCCCCGCTTATAAGTCAATTATGAGAAATTCCCATACCCGACAACACAATTTTCCCCATTCCCTTGACACGGGTCGCAAAAAGGAGTATAATGGACCCAAACAAACGCCCGCTTGCGGGCAGCTACCGCGTGAAAGGCTTGACGAAAGGACGGTTTACACCCATGAAAAACATCTCCCGCAACCTCACCATGCTCTGCGATTTCTACGAGCTGACCATGTCCAACGGCTACTTCAAAACGGGCCTCAGCGATCAGATCGTCTACTTTGACGTCTTCTACCGCAAGAACCCCGACGGCGGCGGATACGCCGTGGTGGCAGGCCTTGAGCAGATCGTGGAGTACATCCAAAACCTCCACTTCGACGAGGACGATATCGCTTATCTGCGCTCCAAGAACCTCTTTGACGAGGGCTTCCTCGATTACCTCCGCACCTTCCGCTTCACGGGTGACATCTGGGCCGTTCCCGAGGGTACCTACGTCTTCCCCGGCGAGCCCCTCATGATCGTCCGCGCCCCCACCATCGAGGCCCAGTTCATCGAGACCTACGTCCTCATGGTCATCAACCACGAATCCCTCATCGCCACCAAGGCCTCCCGCCTGGCCCGCGCCGCCAAGGGCCGCTCCATCTCGGAGTTCGGCTCCCGCAG
>JAGAIH010000111.1 GCA_017626655.1 Clostridia bacterium
ATGAAGGAGACCTCCATCGACGAGGATCTCTCCGCCGCCGTGCTGGATCACTCCGCCGAGGCGGCAGGCGCCCCCGCCAGGGGCAAGACCTCCGAGGCCATGGACGCCCTCTTGGTGCTGGGCTACACCCGCGCCGAGGCCCAGAAGGCCCTGGCAAGCATCGACACCCAGGCGCTGTCCATTGAGGAGATCATCAAGGAAGCCCTGAAGAAGCTGATGAAAAGTTAAGGTATAGATATAAGGTACAGATATGAAGGATTTTGAAGTAGATTTTGACTTTACCGAGGAACGGGGCGACACCGACTACGAGAACCGCATCGTGACCCCCTCCTACGAGGCGGGGGATGAGGCCGAGGTCTCTCTCCGTCCCCGCCGTATGGAGGACTACATTGGTCAGGACAAGGCCAAGGAGAACCTGAAGGTCTACATCGAGGCCGCCCGTATGCGTGGGGACTCGTTGGATCATGTTCTGCTCTACGGCCCTCCCGGTTTGGGTAAGACCACCCTGTCGGGCATCATCGCCGCCGAGATGGGGGTGAACCTGCGGGTGACCTCGGGTCCCGCCATCGAGAAGCAGGGGGATCTGGCGGCCCTGCTCACCAACCTCAACGCGGGGGACGTGCTGTTCATCGACGAGATCCACCGACTGCCCCGCATGGTGGAGGAGATCCTCTACCCCGCCATGGAGGATTCCGCCCTGGATATCATCATCGGTAAGGGTCCCGCCGCGCGGTCGATCCGCATCGACCTGCCCAAGTTCACTCTGATCGGCGCTACCACCCGCGCGGGCCAGCTGACCACTCCTCTCCGCGACCGCTTCGGGGTGCTTCTCAAGCTGGAGCTGTACACCCCCGAGCAGCTGTCCGAGATCGTCAAGCGGAGCGCCTCCATCCTGGAGATCCCCATCTCGGAGGACGGCGCCCTGGAGATCGCCTCCCGCTCCCGCGGCACTCCCCGTATCGCCAACCGCCTGCTCAAGCGGGTCCGCGATTTCGCCATGGTGCAGGGGAAATCCACCATCGACGAGGAGGTGGCCATGTACGCCCTGGACCGCCTGGAGATCGACGAGCTGGGCCTGGACAACACTGACCGCCGCATGATGGAGGCCATCATCAGCTTCTACGGCGGAGGTCCCGTGGGTCTGGACACCCTGGCCGCCACCATCGGCGAGGAGGCCATCACCATCGAGGACGTCTACGAGCCGTACCTCATGCAGCTGGGCTTCATCCAGCGTACCCCCCGAGGACGTTGCGTGACCAAATTGGCTTACGAGCATCTGGGGCTGAAGCCGCCCGTGTCGAGGCAGGCCAGGGAGGCCCAGGATCAGCTGAAGCTTTTTGAAGAGGACGGCGATTGAGCCGTCGGATAGAAAAATACCCCATCGGGACGTTGGGTCCTCGATGGGGTATTCCTTTTGTCGAAGGTCAGCGGAGGGCGAAGCGGCACCACAGAAGATCGTGGTCCGAGGCGTCGCTGTCGGTCTTACCGAAGGCTACGGGGGTCATGAAGGCCTCGCGGTAGACGATATTGTCGATGGCCAGGGGACTTTCTCGGAAGGTCTTGAACTCGTGGGCGGTATCATTGACCAGGGCGTAGCCCAGGCCCTTCACGGGGGCGAAGGCGGTGAAGTCCTCGGTGTTGAAGTCCCCCGTCAGAACGGCGGGGGTATTTTCGGGGAGATGCTTCCCCATCCGATCAGCCAGGTAGGCGAACTGGATATCCTGCTGGGCGTGGGACTCGTAGGACAGGTGGGTGTTGAGGAGAGTGAGGGTATGGCCATCCCCCAGATCCACCGTGACCCAGCCAAGGGCGCGGGGCTCGTAGTCCGCCGAGGGGAGGGGGAGCGTGCCGCTTTGGATAATGGGATAGCGGGAGAGGATGGCGGTGCCGTACTGCCCGCCGTCGAAGTCCATGGCGGGGGCGAAGTGGGCGTAGGGGAGGCCCGTGGCGGCAGTCAGGGCGGCGACGGTATCCAGACCGCCTGTGCGGTCCGTGAACATATCGATCTCCTGGAAGCCCACGATGTCGGCGTCCACCTCATGAATGAGGTCGGCGATCCTTTTCCAGTCGTAGCCCGCGTAGCGGCCGTGGCAGATGTTGTAGGTGGCGACGGTGATGTGTTTCATGCGTTCTTCTGTGGGCGGGGTAGCGGTTCCCCGCCCTTTTCCTTGTTTGGTGATCAGCCCAGCATCTCGCGGTCGATGAGGTCGAAGGTCACGCCGCCCTCATGGGGCTTGCTCATGCGGTAGCACTTGTTGCCGTGGTAGTAGGAGAAGCCCGCGTGCTCGGTCTGGAGGGTGCCGTAAAGATCTTCTACGGTGATGGTGTCCATGGAGCCGTCACCTGCCTCGGTGTGGAAGGTGATCCTGACCTCCAGGCCGCTCTCGTAGAGCTGGTTGGAGAGGACGTAGCGGTAGGGGGTGAGGGTATCGGTCAGCTCGTAGGTGGTAGCGGAATCGGCCACCAGACAGCCCTTGTGGTAGGTCTCGATGACCACCCAGGCGCGGGCGTCGCCGCTCTTCCTTGCGGTGAAGGTGATCTCCACCTGGTCGGCGTTCTTGATGGCGTCCAGCTGACCCGTGGTGAAGGTATTCGCGGTTCCCTCCACGGGAGCGTTCAGGGCCTCAATGGCGGTGGACTGCTGCTTGGTGTGGAAGGGGACCAGGTAGACGGTGCCTTCCCACTTGCCGTCGGTGCCGATGGACTTGAGCAGGCCCGTGCTGTCGCTGTCGGCGCCCGCGCCGATCTGGACGATGCTGTACTGCTTGCCGTTCTGATCCACCCCAATGGCGCCCGTGGTACCGCCCGTGTAGCCGGGGCGGGGCTGATTGTCGGCCATGAGCATTTGGATGGCCTCCTCCTCGGCCTTGGCCTGGTTATCGTTGAAGGTGATGTGGTGGACCATGCGGAGGCCGTTCTCCCACAGGTTCTTCAGCTGGTTATAGGCCTGCTTGCCGTCCTCGTAGAGGGAGCCATACTCGCCCAGGGTGATGTTGCTGTGGCCCATGTTGTGGGCGTTGACCAAGAAGTTGGTCTTGCGGCTCAGGTTGCCGTAGCGGGTGCCGCCGTAGGCCGTACCGCAGGTCAGGACCACGTCGATGGGGGTCAGACGGGTGTGGGCCTCGCCCAGGAAGCCGCCCACGGCCTCGCCCTCGGGGATCTGATGGGCCGAGATGGACTCGGGGGGATAGCCCGCCAGGAGCGCCTCGCGGTAGGCCTCCATGATGCGCTTGGAGACGATGAAGCGGTTGTACATGGACCACTCGGTGAAGTAGTCACCCTTATAGGCGTCCCAATCGCCGCGGCCGCTGTCGCGGGGTGCGTCGATGGAGGCGCGGTCGGTAAAGCTTGTGCCGAAGGCGGCGTTGATCTTTTCCACGCTCTCGTAGCGATCCAGGAGATAGGCTCGGAAGCCCTCGATCATGTAGGGATTGTAGTCGCCCACCGAGCCTGCCACGTCGATCTCATGCTCGTGGACGGGGGAGACACCCACCAGATGCTCGGGATTGGCCCCCGCGCCTCGGAATGCCACGGCAGTACCCTGGAGGAAGGAGCGGAGGGGGTAGAGGCGGAGCTTGGCCAGATCCAGGATGCCGTCGGAGTAGGTGCCCACGTAGAAGGCAGAGCCCAGCTCGTTGTAGTCCATGTACTCACCCGCCTTGCCCACCGAGACGTATTTCTGGACGCCGTCCAGGGGATCCACATAGGAAGCCAGCTTGCCCGTCGCGGAGATCTTGTTCCAGCGGTGGGTGAAGCAGGGCTCCAGGAAGAGGTACTCGTTCTTCAGAGCGTCCACGTACTGCCGGGTGGCTGAGAAGGCGTAGTCAGCGTAGTAGGAGGAGTCGAAGGCGGTGTCCACACCCTCGTTGCCCGAGGCCTTGCCGATCTTGCTCAGGACGTTGTTGGAAAGATCGGTGCGGATGTGGCAGAAGTTGCCCCGGGAGACGTATTTATCGTCGTTGTAGCCGTCGGTGTAGTAGGCCGCGAAGAAGCGGTTCTCGCGGAAGCCCACGTCCAGCTCGGTGGGGGTGGCGTTCTCATCATAGACCGTCAGGAAGGACAGCGCCTCCTGGCCCTCGCGGGCGGGGAGGGAGACGATGTACCGCTGGCCGGGGATATTGGAGGCCGAGACCCCCGTGGCGTCGGCGGGAAGGGTAATGCCCGCGTTCTTGAAGTCGGCCTTTTGGGCATTGCCCTCGTAGACGGCCTGGACCGCATGGAAGTAGAGGATGAGGCTGTCGGCGGCGCCGCCGTTGCGAACCGAGAGGGCTACCTCCACCCCTGCCTTCTCCTCGGTGAGGGCGAAGGAGCAGTCCAGGGTATGCTCCGAGATCACCGAGCCGTCGGAGAGGGAGATGAGGGCATAGGGCAGCTCGCCCTTGTCGTTGGTGGTCTGGGAGGCCACCAGGAGGACCTCGTCGGAGATACCCTCGGCGAAGTGGCCCGTGGCGATGTAGTGTGGGCCGGGGATGACGTCCCGGACCTTGACCGTCATACGGATGAGACCGAAGGCATCGAAGATACGGATATCCCCCTTAGCGCCGTCATGGACTGCGAAGGGAGCAGTAGCGATCAGTACCTCGTCCCCCACCTGCGCGGCGGCCACCTGGACACCGCCCGTGACCGTGGCGTCGAAGGCCAGGAACTGGGTGATGCAGGTCTGCTGGGTATTGAACACCCGAACGGTGGTGAAGTTGTCGGGGTGCTTGCCCTCTCCCGCCACCAGGGCGGGGCCTACGGACAGACCGTTGGACTGGCCCATCTGGGCGTAGTAGACCGAGGTCTGGATGCCCAGGTTGAGGTCGGGGGCAGTATAGAAGACGGTATTACTGGTGTCGTTGGAGACACGGGAGGGGAGGTCAATGAAGGCGTTGACGATCTCAGACTCGGCCGCGTCGGTCATGTAAAGGTGCATGGCCTCGTAGGTGTAGAGGTCCTCATAGGTGTGGAGAGGCTCGTCACCCTCAAAGAACAGCACCAGCTTGTGGTCGTAGACCGCGACCCCCATGCCCAGGGCCTTGGCGGCCTGCCGGGCCACGTCCCCCAGGGCGGGGGTGTACACCCGGCTCATGTCCGGGAAGCGGGGACCGAAGGCCTCCACATTGGCACCGCACAGGGGGCTGATGCCGAAGAGCTTGATATGGTCGGTGATGAGCATGATGTCACCCACGGAGAAGTCCCGGTTCACGG
>JAGAIH010000112.1 GCA_017626655.1 Clostridia bacterium
CCCTCGGTCAGACCGGTGTTCACGCAGTCGGGAGCGACAGCGGCATCAGTCACGGGGGTGTGGCCCAGAGCGGGGACGATCTCCTGAGCGACCAGAGTCTCACCGCAAACGTCACAGTGGGAACCCTCGGTCAGACCGGTGTTCACGCAGTCGGGAGCGACAGCGGCATCAGTCACGGGGGTGTGGCCCAGAGCAGCCTTCTCCTTGTAGGTGGTGTAATCGCAACGGCTGCAAGTCTCGTATGCATCCCAACCGATCTCGGTACAGGTGGGAGCCTTGGCGGCGTGCTGGATCTTGTTGTGGCCCAGAGCCTGGACGGTACGGGTCTCGGTGGTATTACAAACCGAGCAGGTTCTCTTCTCGGTACCGGTAGCGGTACAGGTGGGAGCCTTGGTCTCGGTCCATGCGCTCCAGGAGTGACCCTTGGCGGCGATGACGGTCTTGCCGGTGGCGTAATCACAGCCGGCGCGCTGGCACTCCTCGTGAGCGGAATAACCGTCAGCGGTACAGGTGGCATCCTTGCCTGCCACCGTCTTCATGTTGTGACCCAGCGGAGGCACGTAGTCGGTGAAGGTGTGACCCTCGCCGCAGCTACAGCCGGTAAACTTGATGGTACCGGACTCGGTACAAGTGGGCTGGGTGATGGTGCCGGTACCGGTCAGGAAGTGCAGGGTATCGCGCACATTGTAGTACTTGTAGTACAGGTAAGCCTGGCCCAAAATGCCGCTCACCTCAGTGGTGATCTTGCCAAGGCCTTCCCAAGAAGTGGTATTGCCGGCGTAGTAGATCTTGTTTGCCTGGGTGAAGGAAGCATTGCCCAGAGTCTTTAGAGTACTGGGGAAGTAGACCTGTCCAATGGGGCAGTAGGCGAAGGCGAAGGAGCCAACGGTCTCCACGCCCTCAGGAATGTAGAGGGAGGTCATTCCTCCGGCCCGATAGAAGGCGTAGTTTCCGATGCTCTTCACAGTGGAGGGAATCCAGACACCGGACACGGAACCGTCGTTAATAAACGCGTTGTTGCCGATCGCGGTAACTGTCATACCCTTGGTTCCCTCCTCGTTACTGACGGAAGGAATGACAATAATGCTATCGTCACAGCTACCTCTACCGGTCAGGGTACAGGTCTTTCCGTCACTGTTGGGAGAAAACTCCAGTCCGACAGAGCAGGGTTCGTCTGCCGCTCCCACGCAGAGAGCCATCATGACCGTCAGAACGACTACCATGAAGAACCCAAGCATGAGATACTTAGTTGTTTTTCTCATAAGTAATTTCATCCTTTCTTTATAAAATTGCGAAATGTATACGTATATCATTATATATCATAAACGCGTAAAATTTGTGAACAAAAATATGCTGATGGGTAACAAAAATGTAACGTTTTTGGGCCTTCACAAAAAGAACACACAGACCGCACAAAACCGTTGCAATCTGTGTGTTATTTTCAGTTCGCTTTATACCAAACCGCGTTCGGGGTATCTGTGTGGGATACTGCCTTGGCGGCGATCATGGACAGGGGGGTTTTATGTTCACTGTATGGAAACCGCATTTGGCTGTGCGGACAACAGCACCCTTATCTGTAATTCGATAAAGCTCGTCCCATAGGGGACAGGGTGAATCCGAGGGGCGGCGCGGATTACTTGGCGTAATCGGTGGCGCGGCTCTCGCGGATGAGATTGATCTTGATCTGGCCGGGGTACTTGACCTCTTCCTGGATCTTTTCGGCCATCTGGCGGGCGATGAGAGGCATATCCTCGTCATGCACCGAGTCGGGCCGCACCATCACGCGCAGCTCGCGGCCGGCCTGGATGGCGAATGCTTTCTCGATACCGGTGAAGCCCTCGGCGATCTCCTCCAGCTTCTCCAGTCTCTTGATGTAGTTCTCCATGTCCTCGCGGCGGGCTCCGGGGCGGGCGGCCGAAATGGCGTCGGCGGCCTGGACCAGAACGGCGATGACGGTCTGGGGCTCTACGTCTCCGTGGTGGGCCTCGATGGCGTGGACCACGTCACGGCCCTCCTTGTACTTCTTGGCGGCGTTGACGCCGATCTGCACGTGGGATCCCTCCACGTCGTAGGGGAATGCCTTACCGATGTCGTGCAGAAGTCCGGCTCTGCGAGCCAGCACGGGGTCCACACCCAGCTCCTCAGCCATGATGCCTGCCAGGATGGCGACCTCAATGGAGTGCTGGAGGACATTCTGACCGTAGCTCGTGCGGTAGCGCAGGCGACCGAGCAAGCGAACCAGGTCGGGGTTGATGCCATGGATGTTGACTTCGAAGGTTGCGCGCTCGCCCGCCTGCTTGATGGCGGCGTCCACGTCCTTCTTGGCCTTCTCCACCATCTCCTCGATGCGGGTGGGATGGATACGGCCGTCCGAAATGAGCTTTTCCAGGGCGAGTCTCGCGACCTCGCGGCGGATGGGGTCAAAGCCCGAAATGGTGATGACCTCGGGGGTATCGTCGATGATCAGCTCGACGCCCGTCAGGGTCTCCAGCTTCTGGATGTTGCGTCCCTCACGGCCGATGATACGGCCCTTCATCTCCTCGCTTGGCAGAGCCACAGAGGAAATGGTGGACTCGGCGACGAAATCGCCCGCGCAACGCTGAATGGCCAGAGCCATGATGCGGCAGGCCTTATCGTCGGCCTCCTCACGGTACTGCTCCTCCAGCTCCACGATGCGCTGTGCCTGCTCGTGGCGGATCTCTTCCTCAAGCTCGGCCACCAGCTCGGCCTTGGCCTGCTCGGCGGTATAGCCCGAGACCTTCTCCAGCATGAGCTTCTGCTCCTCGAGAGCCTCGTCGATCTGCTCGCGGACTGCGTCGCACTCCTTGAGCTTCTTGTCCAGCTGCTCGTTCTTCTTGTCCAGCTGCTCGCTCTTCTTGTCCAGGTTCTCTTCCTTCTTGGAAAGGCGGGACTCGGTGCGGGACACCTCGGCGCGGCGCTCCTTGATCTCCTGCTCCATGTCGTTCTTCTGGCGCATGATCTCTTCCTTGGCGGAGAGGAGCGCTTCCTTCTTCAGCGTCTCGGCTTGCTTGGCGCCTTCCTCGACCAGCTCCTTGGCCTTCTGCTCGGCGGTACCGATCTTGGCCTCGGCCACGTTTTTGCGGTACAGAATACCGATCAGCGCGCCCACAGCCAGGCAGACAATGCCCACGATGACGACAATCAGGATTTCAACAGGACCCATGTATAACACCTCCTTTTCATAAGAATATAAAATGAAAGCCCCCGCCCGTTCCGTAGAAGGCGGGCGGGGGTCACCTTATATTATACACAAATTCTCACGACTTGTCAAGAGATTTTATTGCCGATCGGGATTAACTTGTGATTATTTATGAAAAAATCTGCCCAGTTTATGGCATTTTGCGCCGTAATCATGAATTATGCCAGGCGGCTTAGGGTTTGACACACCAGGTTGTAGGTACGCGCAACCGAAGGGATGGAGAGCATCTCGCGGGGGGTGTGGATGTCCCGCATATCGGGGCCTACCGAGATGATGTCCATCTCCCCCAGCTTATCGCAGAGAATACCGCACTCCAGTCCCGCGTGGATGACCTCGATGCGGGGGGTGACGCCGTACAGCTCCTCGCTGACCTTTGTCCAGAGGTCGCGGAGGGGGGAGACGGGGGCGTAGTCCCAGCCGGGGTAGCGGGCGCGGTGGGTAGCCTCACCGCCCAAAACGGCGGCCAGAGCCGACAGCTCCCGCTCGGAATCGTCCAGATGATTGTTGGAGGCGGAACGGGTGGACATGGAGAATTTGACGGCGGTAGGCTTCCCCTCCCCGTCGGCAAGGGTCTTGACAATGCCCAGGTTGCGGGAGTGGGCCACCAGACCCTTTACGTGGGCGGACATGGACAGGACGCCGTCGCGGACGAGGGTCAGCACGGACAGGACGGCATGGGTGGTCTTGTCGTCCATACACAGGGCAGGGCTCTCGGGCAGGATCTCGGCGGTACAGGTAAAGGACTTATCGGCGGGGATCATGTTGGGCTCGGAGCGGAGCTTTTCGGCCTCGGCGGCTACGTCGCGGAGGAATGCCTCGGCGTGGGCGGTGTCGCGGAGATCCAGCGTCACGGCGCAGTCGCGGGGGATGGCGTTGTCCTTACCCCCGCCGCTCACCGAGATCAGGGAGAAATCGTAGGGCTCGGCCAGAGCGGAGAGGATGCGCCCCATGGCCTTGATGGCGTTGGTATGCCCCTCGTGGATCTCCACCCCCGAATGACCGCCCGTGAAGCCGTCCAGGGTGATCCCGACGGCCATTCCCTCGGCGGGCTCGCAGGTCGCGGGGACGGTAATATCGGTCCGCATACCGCCCGAGCAGCCCGCGGTGAGGACACCCTCGGCCTCGCTGTCCAGGTTGATCATGGTATGGGCGGTGGCACCCGCGGCCGCGGGATCAAAGGCCCAGGCGCCCTCCAGGCCCGTCTCCTCGGAGACGGTGAAGAGGCACTCAATGGCGGGGTGAGGCTCGGGGGGATTATCCAGGATGGCCAGGATCACGGCCACGGCGATGCCGTCGTCACCCCCCAGGGTGGTGTCGGTGGCGGAGATCCAGCCCTCGGCATCCACCCAGAGCTTCAGGCCGTCGGTGGAAAAGTCGTGGTCGGAGCCGGCTGTTTTCTCGCCCACCATGTCGGTGTGGCCCTGGAGCATGACGGCGGGGGCGGACTCATGGCCCTTGCTGGCGGGGAGCTTGATGAAGACGTTGTGGACACCGTCGCGGTAGCAGGACAGGCCGCGGGACTTGGCGAAGGCTTCGATGTAGTCGGCGATGGCCTTTTCATCCCCCGAGACGTGGGGGATGGCGCAGATATCCTCGAAGAAGGAGAGGACGGACGCGGGCTCGTAGCCCGAGAGGATGCGGTTTTGTTGGGTCATGGTATAACTCCTTTGAAAATGAGATGAAAAGAGGAAAGAAACCCGAATAGCTCCTTTCCTCTCCTTGTAATTTTACGATTTAACCCTGGACGGCAGGGTGACCACGCCCTCGGGCATACCGCCAAGGTAGGGCAGAAGGCTTCCCGCTCCCAGGACGGTGCTGCTGATGGGCTTCTTGGCCACGTAGGCGGGAATGCCCGTGACCCGCTCGATGAGCTTATCCAGTCCGCGGAGGAGGCTTCCGCCGCCCGTGAGGACCATGCCCTTTTGCAGGATATCTCCCACCAGCTCGGGGGGCGTCTGCTCCACGACCGAGCAGATGGAGTCCAGAATGGCGGTGATGGGCTCGTAGAGGGCCTCGATCATCTCGCGGGAGCTGATCAGCACCTCCTTTTGGGTGCCCTCGGTGAGAGAGCGGCCCGTGACCTTCATGTAGGCGGTCTTTTTATGCTCGTATACATCGCCGATGTTGATCTTGATATCCTCGGCGGTGCGCTCGCCGATGAGGATGTTGTAGCGGCGGCGGAGGTAGCTCTGGATGGCCTCGTCAAACTTGTCGCCGCCGATGGGGATGGAGTCCGCCACCACGACGCCGCCCATGGACAGCACCGCGATATCGCTGACACCGCCGCCGATATTGACCACCATACTGCCCACGGGGGACTTGATGTCCAATCCCGCGCCAATGGCGGCGGCCTTGGGCTCCTCGATGAGGTAGGTGCGTCTCGCCCCCGCCTCGCGGGAGGCTTCCATGATGGCGCGCATTTCCACCTCGGAGATCCCCGTCGGCACGCAGATCAGCACGCGGGGAGGGATCCACACCTTACCGCAGGCGCGGCGGATGAAGTAACGGAGCATCTGGAGGGTGACCTCGTACTGGCTGATGGTGCCGTTCTTCATGGGGCGGAGGGCGTCAATATGGTCGGGGGTACGGCCCAGCATTTCCATGGCGTCCTGGCCCACCTTGACCACGCGGTCGGTGGAGACGTCAATGGCCACCACGGAGGGCTCCTTGAGAACGATGCCCTGGCCCTGGACGTAAACCAGCACGGAGGCCGTACCGAAATCTATGGCGATATCCCGCGAGAATTTCTCAAGCACCGTACTCACCTCTCTCTCTTCATGGTCTTGGGACGGGGAAACAGTATTCCACTGTATATCTTGTTATAGTATAGCACAAAACCCCCTGCCTGTCAAGGGGTTTTGCGTTTTTTACCCTTGGGGGGCTTTTCGGGGGCGGGCTACGCGCGCTCCAGGCGGTGGGTCAGGCCCGTGTAGCGCAGGGTCTGGCGGTTATTGTCCACCATGGTGCGGATGATGTCCTCCCTGCCCACCAGGATCACCATGCGGCGGGCGCGGGTGACGGCGGTGTAGAGGAGGTTGCGGGTCAGAAGCAGGGGCGGGGCGTTGTAGCAGGGGATGATGACGAAGGGGTACTCCGAGCCCTGGCTTTTATGGACGGTGACCGCCCAGGCATGCTCCAGCTCGTCCAGCATCTCTCCCGTGTAGGTGGCCTCCTTGTCGTCGAAGGACACCACCATCTCCCCCTCGGTGGTGTCGATGAAGATCACGGTGCCGATATCCCCGTTGAAGACGCCGCTGCCCGCGGTCTGATCCACGCCGTTGCCGCTCTCCCACGCAATATCGTAGTTGTTCTTGGTCTGCATGACCCGATCCCCTACGCGGAAGACGGTCTCGCGGTACTTCAGCTCCCGCTTGCCCTTGGCGGGGGGATTGAGGGCGGCCTGGAGGCGGCGGTTGAGGTTCTCGGTACCCGCCTCCCCCTTGCGGGAGGGGGTGATGATCTGGATGCCCCCCTCGGTGGCCTTGCCGTAGGCCCGGGGGAGTCTCGTTTCGCACAGCTCCACCACGGTGTCGGCGATCTCGCGGTCGTAGCGGCGGGGGAGGAAGAAGAAATCGTTATTCTTAACGGTGAGGTTAGGAAGTTCCCCCTCGTTGATGGCGTGGGCATTGGTGACGATGAGGGACTCTTGGGCCTGGCGAAAGATCTCGGTGAGCCGCACCGTGGCGAAGCGGCCGCTGTCGATGAGGTCGTTCAGCACCCGTCCCGCTCCCACCGAGGGAAGCTGATCGGCGTCCCCGATGAGGATGAGCCGCGCCCCAGGCTTGACCGCCTTGCAGAGACTGCACATGAGGGCGTTATCCACCATGGAGGCCTCGTCCACGATGACCACCGATTCCTCCAAAAGATCCTGCTCGTTTCGGCGGAAGTGGCCGTGACCGCTCCCCTCCTCGAATTCCATTTCCAGGAGGCGGTGGATGGTCTTGGCCTCCATGGAGGTGGACTCGGACAGCCGCTTGGCCGCCCGTCCCGTGGGAGCGCAGAGGGCCACCGTCATGTCCATGGAGCGGAAAATATGCAGAAGGGCGTGGACCACCGTGGTCTTGCCCGTGCCGGGGCCGCCCGTCAGGAGCATGACTCCGTGGGACAGGGCGTCGGAAATGGCTTGCTTTTGCCCCTTGGCGTAGCTCATGCCCTGCTCCCGCTCCTCGCGGTCGATGAAGGCGCCCACGTCCCCGATATCCACGGCAGGGCAGAGCTTGTCCAAAAGGAGGAGCTTGTCAGCGATGTACTTTTCCTGTCGGTCTGCGGCGGAGTCGTAGATATAGTCCTGTCCTCCAAAGCGGCGCAGGACCAGGCCGCCCAGATCCAGCTGGGCGTTGATGGCGGCGGCCACCCTCTCCCCGTCGGTGCGGAGGAGCTGGGCGGCGGCCTCGGTGAGCTTCTCTCTGGGGAGGCAGACGTGGCCGTTGCGGGCGGCGTTGGAGGTCAGGAGGTACTTGACCCCACTCATGAGGCGCTCCTCGCTCTGGGGGTCCAGCCCCAGGGACATGGCCATTTGGTCGGCCCGCTCGAAGCCGATGCCCTCCACCTCGTCGCAGAGGCGGTAGGGGTTCTGCCTGGCCATATCCACGGCCCCCGAGCCGAACTGCTTGTAGATCTTGACCGTCATGGCCGCGCCGAAGTAGTCGCGGAAGAACATCATGGCGGAGCGGATGCCGGATTTGGCCTTGAAGTCCTCGGCGATCTCCTCGGCCTTCTTGCGGGAGATGCCGGGGACGTCAGAAAGCCACTCGGGGTGGTTCTCCATGACGTCCAGGGTCTCGTCCCCGAAGTGGGACACGATGCGCTCGGCCAGCTTGGGGCCGATCCCCTTGATGGTGCGGGAGGAAAGGTAGCGGAGGACGGCGGCGGAGTCGGCGGGCATATCTCTCTCGTACTGCTCCACCTTGAACTGGCGGCCGTACTTGGGGTTATGGACCCAGTTGCCCCACAGGATGAGGCCGTCGCCCTCGCTGATGTAGGGCATAGTCCCGCAGGCGGTGATCACGTCGTCCTCCAGGCCGAAGTCCAGGACGGTGTAACCGTTGTCCTCGTTGGCGTAGATGATATGCTCCACGCTGCCCTTGAGCCTGGTCAGACCGTCCTTGGGGGATGCGGCGGAACCGTCAGCGGGATCCGCAGGTGGGTAATAGGGCTCGTCGTACACGGCGCGTCCTCCTTTCGGTTGTATTTGGGATCATGTGTCGCGGACTGTGGGATCGGCACACACACACAATGTGACCTCGTACTTCTCCACCAGCTCGGCGTACTCCTCGGCCAGTATCCCCTCCTCTCCCATGCCCTCCCGCAAAAGCCGGGCGGGGATGGATAAGACCACCCGTCTCCCCCGTCCGAAGGGGGCGCGGCGGGCCTCGCAGAGGAGGATATCCAGCTCGCAGGGGGTGATCTTTTGGGTGAGGATGACGGCAGTCCCCAGTTCCCGGGGGACCAGGAGGGACTCAAAGATCCCGTGGAGAACGCCGAACAAGCCAATGACCGACAAAGCGGCCACGGCGACTTGGAATACGGTTTCTTTTACGCTCATATACGACCTCCGAGGTTGGTTTCGGTAATCAGTATATGAGGGGGAGGGAGATGAGGTGAGAGGGGGCAAATTTGGGTTTGTCGGTGTGTTCGTTCCCCCGTTCTCCAAATATCAGAGTGGGGTGAGGGGTCCCAGCGGGGGTTTCCAAGACGAATTCGGGTCTCGGTTCGTATAGCTTAAACTTTCAAGCTGTATCAATGTATTTTGGCCTCAGCAACTTGAACCCAATATATGACTTTTTTGAAAGTTTTAGGAGATTCTTAAGAACCCTTTTTCAAAAGGGTTCTTAAGCCGCCGGAGGC
>JAGAIH010000113.1 GCA_017626655.1 Clostridia bacterium
CCTTCGAGATCGACAGCTACGAGTACCAGCTGGACCAAATGAAGGAGGCGGGGCTCAACTTCAACATCTTCCCTGCATACTTCGGCGGCGGTATGCGTAACGCCGAGGTATGGGCAGACGTGGAGAAGCAGTACGAGGCCCGTGATATGTACTACTGCATGAACGGCGGTCTGGACGAGGATATGCTGAAGGAGGGCGTCCAGTACGCCAAGGGCAAGGCCCGCTGCATCGGCTACCACCTCATCGACGAGCCCGGCGGAGCGGCTCTGCCCCGCGTGGGTGAGTTCTGCCGCGCCTACCGCGAGGCCGACCCCAAGCGCTACCCCTTCATCAATCTCTTCCCCAGCTACGTAGGCACCGCCGCCATGGAGGGCGACTACTACCAATACTGCACCCGCATGGTCAAGGAGGCAGGCGAGGAGAACATCGAGTATCTCTCCCACGACTTCTACCCCTTCCATCTGAACGGCACCGCTCTGTCCATCTTCGCCGACATGGAGGTCATGCGCCGCGTGGCCTTTGAGAACGGTCGCCTCCGCACCCATGCCTTCCCCAGTCCACCGCCTGGATGGGTACCCGTATGCCCAACATCGACGAGATGCGCTGGAACGTCTACGCCTACCTGGCCTACGGCTTCAAGGCTCTGTCCTGGTTCAACCTGGTCTGCCCCGGCCGCTCCGACGACGAGGGCGAGTGCTTCCGCGAGTCTGTGATCTACCGCGACGGCACCATTAAGAATCCTCAGCTCTTCAAGGACTTCGGCAAGCTCAACGCCGAGGTACACGCCCTGGGCGATACCCTCATGAAGCTGGACACCGTCCACGCCTACCATACCACCGACCGCATCGGCGGCGTGGAGCACCTCCCCGCCGACTGGATGATTACCCCCGTAGGCGACGCCGACTTCGTCATCAGCCACATGGTCACCAAGAAGGGCGACGAGACCTACGTCATGCTCTTCAACAACTCCTGGGAGAATCCCGTTACCGCCTCTTTCGCCATTGACCCCCTGAGCGGTATCGAATCCTTGACCTACGTCAGCCCCTTTAACGGAAACGAGTACCCCGTGACAATTTCCGACGGAATCATCACCGAGACCTTCCGCGCGGGTGAGGGCAAGCTCTTCAGGCTGAACGGCCTGCTCACCCGCAAGGTCCTGCCCATCCAGCGCAATCCCGCCCGCCTGGTGATGGAGATCCCCGAGGTCGCCGACCTGGCCGGTCTGGACGTCACCTTCTCGGCCGATACCGATATGAAGGCCTCCACCCTCCAGATCACCACCAACAAGCGCTTCCCCGAGGAGAAGACCCTCTACCTGGCCTTCGACCACGACGAGGCCGACACCAACGGCACCGACAAGGGTACCGCCCTGTTCCCCGTGAACGGTCAGATCCGCTTCGACGCCTACCCCGCCAAGCATATCCGCTTCACGGTCCACGACGAGGCCTCCTGGTACAACTACGGCTACGCCGAGCTACGCGTCCGCTACGCCTGCGAGGGTGACGCCCTGGCCGTGACCGAGGCCGAGGATACCGTCACCGAGTCCGACGAGGTGATCTATACGGATCTGGACTTCACCGCCCTGGACGAGGCCATCGCGGCCTTCGAGGGGCGCAAGGAGTCCCACTACACCGCCGACAGCTGGAAGGCCGCCAAGAACTTCTACGAGGCCGCCCTGGACATGAAGAACTGCACCTATCCCCAGAACGCCGTCACCGTGGGCGCCTGGAAGCTCATGGACAGCATCCGCGATCTGGTAGCCGTGGAGGGTATTCCCGCCGAGGAGGCCGCAGAAGCCGATGCTCCCACCGAGAAGAAGCGCCTACTTGACAGGCTTGACTTCAAGAGCATCAAGCTGGACAAGGGCATCGTGGCCGCCGCTGTGGCGGGTATTGTGGGTACCGCCGCCGGTGTGACCGCGGGGATCATTGCCGCCCTGAAGAGCAAAAAGAAATAAAAGCTCACCGTTACATGGAAAGACCGCCTCCGAGATGATCGGGGGCGGTGCTTTTTGTGTCCGAATGAAAAGAAAACGCGCCTCGGGTGAAGCGCGTGCTTTGGTATGGCGGTCGGGTTTGATACCGACTTTACAATCGCACCCGTGTGAATGAGGGGTACGCCATCTTTACAGCCAACGGATACGGGTTCACACACAATGACCGTTGACAGTCTGGCACCCGGGGCGGGAATCTGAACCCCCAATTCAGCCTTCGGCTGAATTGAGCAAGCTTCACCAAGAAAGCAGAGATCTTTTACTTGCCGGAAGCTTGCATATGGACCCTCATCCCATTACAGGCACCAAAAAGAGGGGAATGACAAGCATCCCCCTCTTTTTGGCACCCGCAACGGGAATCGAACCCATAACTACCCCTTAGGAGGGGGTTATTATATCCATTTAACTATGCAGGCCTATTCAATTTTTGGGATATGCCCATAAGGGTAGAGCAGAGAAATACGCGGTACTTCCCTGCTCGTCTGCGCTCTCGCGCTATGGTGGGCCATCGGGGGCTCGAACCCAGGACCAACCGGTTATGAGCCGGTAGCTCTAACCAACTGAGCTAATGGCCCCAATCGGGGATTTCCCAAACATGGGTATTATACCACAGAGAGGCCCTTTTGTCAAGTCGTTTTCAAAAAATCCCTGCCTATTATTGCGTCAAAAGATCCCCGCCCAAGGCGGGCGGGGACGGGATCACTTTTGGATCTGCTCGTAGAGGTAACGGGCTTGCCCGTCATTGGCTACGGCGGTGTACATACGGACAAGGTATACAAGGCCCTTGCAGGGATACTCCCCCGCCCCCGTGGCGTCGCTGTCGGCGCCGATGCAGAGGTACTTGGCGCCGTTGTCGGTGGGATGGACCAGGCTGCCCGAAACGGCGGTCTCTCCCGCTAAGGCTCCGTTGATGTAGAGCTTGACCGAATGACCCGTGTAGACTCCCACGGCGTGGTAGGCGGTCTCGGGCATCATCTCATAGTCCACGCCCAGGTAAGAGCCGCCGATACGGACCGAGAAGGTGAAGATGCCGTTCTCCCAGTCCATGCCGTATCCGCCCGCGTGCATATTGCTGGCGACGCTGTGGAAGCCCGACAGATCGGCGGGGGTGGTGAAGTACAGCTCCATGGTGAAGCCGCTCTCCATAGCCGTGTAGTGGTTCTTCACGCCACTGACCGCATAGTTACCGTTGCCCGAAAACTCCATGGCGGGACCGAGATCGGTTTCGGTGACGGTGACCTGGCCCTTCTTGACGATCTCATAGCCGTTCGGGGAGAAGTCCTTGACAGTATTGCCCTCCACGCGGATGTCCAGGATATCCGCGGCGGCCATCTCGTCCGACTCCACCGAGTAGGTGTATTTCACGTCGGCGAGAATCGCGGGGCCATCGTCACCGAAGATATTGATGGGGGTCACGAGGACGGTATACTTCCCCGACTCGTTCAAGCCACCCAGCTTGTGGGTGAGAGTCTCGGGGGGCGTCAGAGTCAACACACCCGAGGTTTTGGAGGCGGTCATCACCACCTTGCCGTCCTTCATCAGCTCGATGCGGTAGCCCGAGGCCATGACGCCCGCCGCGTCGGCCGCCTGTGGGAAGC
>JAGAIH010000114.1 GCA_017626655.1 Clostridia bacterium
CAACACAAGAAAAAGAACTCAATTCGGAGAAGATTCACTCTCAGGAGGGGGATCCACCCCTGCTGTAGCGGGTTGCAGGTACAGGGCTCCGCTATCTCCCCGGCTGGTATGGCCTACTTTCACAGCAGAAGCACTGCTGACCGAAATAGTATACCATACTTTCGGGAATTTTGCAAGGGGATTTTGAAAGATTCAAGGAAATTTCACATTTTGGGGTGAAATGGAAAGATGAGACCCAAGGTGATCTTGGGGAAGGGGGCAAGAACCATCTCAGACGCCGAAGTTTCTCGCCCCCTTCCCCTGGGACGGTTGGTGCAGACCCCAAAAAGACTGTTGCCCCATCCCCCACACTCCTTGGCTGACGGCTCCGCGGGGGCATAGACCTCTTGAAATCGGTTGCCCCAACCCCTCTAACTCCTTGGCTTTGCACTGCTGAATGCAAGGGCCACGCACGTTTCCGCACGCGGCCTTACGTTCAGATTCAGATGCGCTCCAGCATTCCCTTCAAATTCTCAAAGCCTCGGGCGATGCCCTCGATGCAGTCTTCAGCGCCCTCGAACTCGATGGAGCAGTAGCCATCGTAGCCGGCGCGCTTCAGAATTTGGAGGCACTTCTCTACGTTCACGTCGCCCTCGCCCACGATGGCGCCCTTGAAGTAGTTACAGCCGCGGGTCTGGCCGAAGCCGGGGGCGGGGGTGGCGGACTTGTACATATCCTTGGCGTGGACGTGGACAGCGTAGGGGGCCACGCGGGAGACGGCGGCACAGTTGTCCTCGTCGGCGCAGACGAAGTTGCCCACGTCCACCAGAAGGCCGTAGTTATCGTGGGCCACGGCGTTGAAGAGCTGCTCCACGCGGTAGGAATCCTGGGCGATGTAGCCGTGGTTCTCGGTGCAGGTCTTGATGCCCTTTGTGGCGGCATACTCGGTGACGGCGCGGGTATTCTCGGCGATGGTAGGGAGCATAAGGCCGAAGGAGCGGGAGGTGCCGGTCTTGCCCACGCTGTAGCAGACGTCGTGGCGCATGACCGAACAGCCCAGGATGGCGGCGATATCCACCTGCTTTTTCAGTCTCTCCACCTCGGCGGCGGAGGCCTCGGGGGTAGCTTGGTAGAGGTTTCCGCCGATGGTGTAGGCGTTGATGGTCATGCCCAGGCGGTCGGCCTCGGCGCGGAGCTTATGGGCGTAGGCCACCTGCTCCTCATAGGAGGGAGCGGGGAGGTCGATGAACTCAATGGCCTCGAAGCCCATGTCGTGGGCCTTTTGGATGACGTCGAAGTGGGCGAGCTTGCCCGCATTGATGTACTGCTGGAAGGAATAGGAGCTGACGGAGATCTTCATGACGTATACGTTCCTTTCGTTGTGTGTGGAAAGATACAAGATACACGCCGAGCAAGCTCGGCAGATACAAGATACAAGATTTACGCGACCGATGTCCTATCTTGTATCTTGTATCTTTGTATCTCGTATCTCTTACTTTGCCATTACAGCGTTCAGATGCTCCACCGCAAGACGGATGTCGGCCTCTGGGGTGCTGCCGCACTCGCGCTCGATGGTGAGGAAGCCCTTGTAGCCGATGTCGTCCAAGGCGGCGAGGTAGGTATCGAAGTGGACGTTGCCCTGGCCCAGAGGCACCTCGGCGAAGTACTGGATGCCCTGGAACTCCTCGGGAACGGGATGGACCACACCGTAAATGTACTCGAGGTTGCCGCGATGGAGCATGACGCCGTCCTTGGCGTGGGTGTGGACGATGTAGTCCTTCAGGTTATGGACAGCCGCCACGGGATCGTCGCCCGTGACCATGACCAGGTTGGCGGGGTCCAGGTTGACGCCCACGCCCTTGGTGCCGCTCAGAGAATCGAGGAACTTCTTGAGGTCGGCCGAGGTCTCGGGGCCGGTCTCCACGGCAAAGCGTGCGCCCACGGAATCGGCGTACTCGGCCAGCCGGTAGCAGGCGTCCTGCATGATCTTGTAGCGGTCGTGGTTGGGATCCTGAGGTACCACGCCGATGTGGGTGGTGACGATGCCGCACTCCAAGGTCAGAGACAGATCGACGATGCGCTTGGACTTCTCAATAAGGGTGGGGTTCAGCTCCGCGTTACCGAAGCCGTGGCCCAGATCGCCGCAGAGAGCGGAGAAGACCAGGCCGTGGGACTTGAGCATATCCAGAAGCTCAGCGCACTTGGCGGGAGTCATATTCTCGGGGGCGTGCTCACCGTTTGTGGAGTACATCTGGATGCCCTTGGCGCCGATCTCGGCGGCCTTCTTGACGGCCTCGGGGGTGGGAAGACGGAAGGATTCCAGCATAACGCCGATGGGGAATTGATACATGGTTGATACCTCCATGGGATGGATTTTGTTGGTATCTATATTTTACAATATGTGGGGAGAATTGTCAAGGGGATTTGGGGATTTTGTGGGGGAGAGATTCAAATTGCAGTTTATCGGTCACAGACAGATAAACTGCAAATGATGTGCGCCGCGGGCGGGACCGCAGGCGCAATGAAGTTCGCCTTGGCGAAATGATGTTGCCCCGTTGGGGCAAATGATGTGCGCCCGATGGGCGCAACGGAGGAGAACGACGCCCTTCGGGCGTTGCTCGATAAGCCCAAATTTGAAACACACAACACGAACACTTTTTTCGCAAAATTGCAAAATCATCTTGCATATCTCTCCGCTTCGTGCTATAATAAGATGAATAGATATACCCACCAAAAAGAAAACACAGGTACTATATGGATACGTTCAAGCTCGTAAGCGACTATACCCCCACGGGAGATCAGCCCGCCGCCATTGAGGGCCTGGTGGAGGGACTGGCCCGAGGGGAGAGGATGCAGACCCTTCTGGGCGTGACAGGCTCGGGTAAGACCTTTACCATGGCCAACGTCATCGCCCGCGCGAACCGCCCCACCATCATTCTGGAGCCCAATAAGACCCTCGCCGCCCAGCTCTGCACCGAGATGCGGGCCTTCTTCCCCGACGCGGCGGTGGAATATTTCGTCTCCTACTACGATTACTACCAGCCCGAGGCCTACATCCCCGGCAAGGATATGTACATCGAAAAGGACGCCCTCATCAACGATGAGATCGACCGCCTCCGCCACTCGGCCACCTCGGCTCTCTTTGAGCGGAGAGACGTCATCATTGTGGCCTCGGTGTCCTGCATCTACTCTCTCGGCGATCCCTCGGAGTACAAGGATCTGGTGATCCCCCTACGCCCGGGCATGATTA
>JAGAIH010000115.1 GCA_017626655.1 Clostridia bacterium
CCTGGCCCTCCAGAGCGCGGAAGTAGTGGCCCGCGCCCGTAGACATACGGGCGTGGCAGTTGAAGTCCTCGATAATGTGGCCGATGTACATGACCCCGTGATCGCGGCACCAGTTACCCAACAGGTAGCTGAAGTTGTCGCGGTAGAGGCGGGTGACGGCGTTCATGTAGGCCAGGCGGGTGATGGGGGCGTGGTCGCTCGGGAACCACAGCTCCCCCATGTAGCCCAGGGAGGGCTCCCCCATCTCGGTATCCATCGTGGCGGTGACCCGCTCGTTATAGGGGAGGGCCATACCCACGGTGCCGAGGGGTCTTTCGTGACCGCTGGGGTCCACGGGGTGGCGGGTGGCCATGCTGTTTCCGAAGGAGGGCTCGTCCGAGAAGAAGCCCACCAGAGTGTTGCCGAAATACTTGGCGTAATGCTCATAGTGAGGCTCGTAGACCGCCTCGATCTGGACCTTGCAGGACTCGGGGTTGGTCATGTCGATGTAGTTCCCGCGGGAGCCACGGCGGGACTTGGTATAGATGAAGATGCGGTAACAGCCCTCGGGGACGTCGAAGTAGGCGTAGCCCTCGGTGATGGTGGGGGTGAGGTCGATGGGAGCGCCTTCGGTAGCCTGACCCTCGTTGGTGCGCTTGAAGGCGTAGACGCCCAGGATCTCGTCGTCGGGGAGGACCTTACTGACCAGGAAGGCGGTGTCGGGGGCAGGCCCCAGGACGTCGATATGCTCCTCGATGATCTCCCACTGGCGGAGGTGGGGGTACTTCTTCTCGAGCAAGCCGTTGGCGTAGCCCGTGGGGAAGCGCTTATCGTCCAGGATCCAGACCTTCATGTCCCGCTTCTCGCACTCGGCGAGGATGATGTCCATATCCGCCCACCATTTGGGACCGCAGAAGTCGGGATGGGGGCGGGACTCCACGCAGAGGGCGCGGCAGCCGCTGTCGTAGATGCGTTGGACCTGGGCGGGGATGCGGTCGCGGTGGGTGCCGTGCTGCCAGTAGAAGGGCAGGAGATAGTTGTCCTCGCGGCCAAGGAAGACGTCTTCAAGGCGGGTATCTTTCATGGGGGGCCTCCTGATGGTGTTTTTTTCATTATACCATATTTGGGGAGGAATGTCAATTGATTTGGGGAATTGGGGTTTATTGGTCTGACGGAAAAATTGCCCCTCTTCTCGCGATGACTCCCCCACCCGCTTCGCGGGAGCCCCCTCAAGGAGGGAGCCTCTTACCTAAACCCGCGGAAATTCGTTACCCGATAAGTGATTTTGCCCCGCGCCTCAAGGCTCCCTCCCCGAGGGGGGCTCCGCCCGCAGGCGGTGGGGGAGTTTACCGCCATAGGCATTTTCAATCATTCAAACAGACCTAGAAACCCAAATTTGAAAGCCACCCTTTCACAGAGTGGCTTCTTCTTTCAGATACACAACATCCCTCGAAGTATCCGCACCCAAAGATCGAGGAATCCCAGCTCCTCCGCTGTCTCTGTAGCGGTGATGGGAATCTCGCCCAGGGCTTCTCCTTTGCAGGTGTAGGCGATCCTTCCCACCGTCTCCCCCGCTCGGACTGGGGCCTTGACTGACTCGGGGAGGGTAACGGTATGCTCCACGGCGCCCAGGTCGGACTTGGGGAGGACGGCGGTGAATCGCGGGTAGGACAGTCCTACCTCATCGGCGGTCCCGCCCGTGACGCGGAGGGGATCCAGGGTACCTCCCTCAGCGGTGAAGAGGCCGTAGGTGGCAAAGCCCCAGTCCAGGAGGCGTTGGGCCTCGGCGTTTCGGACGTCCCTTGACTCGGCGCCCATGATGACGCAGATGAGGGTCATGCCCTCTCGTTCGGCGGTGACCGACACGCAGAAGCCCGCTTTTTGGGTGGAGCCTGTTTTGAGGCCGTTACAGCCGCGGTAGAAGCGGACAAGGCGGTTGGTATTGGTAAGGCCAAACTGGCCGTTTCGGATGGTGTCCATCCAGGTGGAGCTGTACTCCAGGATCTCGGTATGACGGATCAGCTCACGGGACATGATGGCGATATCCCGCGCCGAGGTGACGTGGTTTTGGGCGGTATCGTCCAGGCCGTTGGTGTTTTCAAAGTGGGTAGCGGTCATGCCCAGCTCGGCGGCGCGCTCATTCATGCGTCCCACGAAAGCCTCCTCCGAGCCGTAGGTATGCTCGGCCAGGGCCACGGCGGCGTCGTTGGCGGAGGCGATGACCACGCTCTTGATGAGGTCGCGGGCGGTCATCTGCTCTCCCTCCTTGAGGTAGATCTGGGAGCCACCCATGGAGGCGGCGCGGGCCGAGGCGGTAACCGTGTCCTCCCATGCGAGGGTCCCCGCGTCTATGCACTCCATGACCAGGAGCAGGGTCATGATCTTGGTGACCGAGGCGGGGGGCATGGCTTCCTCGGGGTTCTTTTGGTAGAGGATCGTACCCGTGGAGGCCTCCATGAGGACGGCGCTCTTGGCGGTGAGGGCCAAGTCGGGGTCGGCAGTGACGGGGACGGCGGGACTGGGTGCGGCGGACGCTACGGGGATGACCGTGACCGCCAGGAGGCACAGAGCCAGGGCAAGGAGCAGGGACCGCTTTGTGTTGGTACGCATAGAAAGACCACCTCTCTCATTTCTCGGTAGAGGATATGAGAGGGGTGGCGGTTTTATGACGGGGTCACTTCCCTGTTTTGTTACTGTTCTTTTGCTTTTTTTCGGAGGGCGCGGTCTTGCTCTTCCTGCCCTTACAGGCCATACGGGCTTTCTCATAGAAGAAGCCGAAACCATCCAGGTCGTGGTCCACGAAGAGCTTTTTTCCGTTGACGTAGACCGTGGTGTAGTTCGCCACACCTGTGACCTCCGACCAGGCGTACTGCCGCAGGAGCTTTTTCCCCAGGCGGGTGTAAAAGCCGTTCTCGTCATAGTGGACCTCGTATTTTCCGATCAGCACCAAGGCGGCGCCGAGGGCGATGAAGACCGAAAAGCCCAGGAACAGAGGGATCTCGATGCCCCCCTGGGCTACGGTGATGCCCACAACGATGAAGAGGGTCACAAGGATCCCCACGTAGCCGACTATGGCGTAGAAGCGGGGGAGGGCCAGCCGTCCCTGCTTCTTGGGGTCGCCGCCGAGGGAGTTCTCGCCGTCGAACTTTCTGCCGATGAGGGCGCGCTCGTAGCCGTCGTAGAGCTTGTCGGTGAGCCCTGAGAGGTCGATCTCGATATAGCCCTTGGATTTGGGACTTTCGTCCTTCCCTTCGGTCGGCTTGGGGGTGTTTTGGGGGGCTTTGGCGGCGGGTTTGGGCTGACTCTTCCGCTTGCTGGCGGCGTGGGCGCGGTCGTAGAAGGCCTCATAGCCCGACATGGAAGGTTCGGCAAAGAGCTTTTTACCATTGACGAATACCCGCTTTTGGCTGTCCACCGCTGTCACCTCTGACCAGCTATGCTGGCGGAGGACACGTTTACCGATGCAGACCGAAAAGCCTTCACGGTCATGGCGGATCTCGTATTTTGAGATGAGGAGCAACGCCACCGTCGGAAGCAATAGGAGGCCCCACACGAGAAAGAGGCCGTCGGGGATCTCGGTGACGGCGGTCACGACACAAGCCACGATGATGAACAGCAGAAAGCCGTAGGCCCAGCGGGCGGTGCCGTATTGAAATACCCGCCCCTTTTCAAAGCTGTCGTCTACAAGCTCGGGCAGGGGGATCTCCACGCAGTTCTTGGGGGTGTCCTTCCCTTCCTCGGTTGGGCGTTTTTTCTTGCTCATTTTTTTCCTCCTTTCTATGTGGCTTTAATAGGCGATCGGAAAAAGCTTCAATATGGGTCTGTCGGTGTGTTTTGGTTGGCGCAAACACCTGTAGGGAGCGACGCCCTCGTCGCTCCGCCACATAGAACATACCGTTATTCTTTGGGGGGATAAGGGGGAAACATATATATTTGACAATAGATAAAAGCAATTTTCAGGTTGCGGAGCGACGCGGGCGTCGCTCCCAACAATGGGTCATTGGCAACCGAGCCAACGTGTCAAACAGCC
>JAGAIH010000116.1 GCA_017626655.1 Clostridia bacterium
CCCGACAAGCGATTCTTACCCGCGCCCCAAGGCTCCCTCCCCGAGGGGGCTCCGCCCGCAGGCGGTGGGGGAGTTTACCGTCATGGGCATTTTTACCCTTTCAAACAGTTCGATAAACCACAATTCTACTTCAAAATTCCCTTTTCCCACAGCATCTCCCCCAGCACCTCGGCGGCCAGGGCCACCAGCTCGGGGCAGGGGCGTTTTTCGTAGTATTCAGAAGTGCGGGCCTCGGCCTCGCCTCCCTTTTCTCCCGAAAGGCCTGCGTTCTGCAAAATCTCACGGCAGACGATGGAGCCGCCCCGGCTTCTTTCGGTGAAGCGGCGGGCCAGCTCGCGGATGTCGGCGTAGTGGCGGCTCTTGCCTTCCTTGTCGGCGGGGTCGTCGTAGCCGCAGAGAAGGCCCAGAACGGCGAAGGCACCCGTGACACCACCGCAGACCTCGCGGAGCCGCCCCATGCCGCCGCCGAAGGAGGAGCCGAGCTTGGCGAGGGTGGTCTCGTCCAGGCCCGTGAGGTCGGCGTAGGCCAGGAGGACGGATTGGGCGCAGCCGTAGCCTTTGAGGAAATTGGCGCGGGCGAGGGCGGAGCGGGCGGAGATCAGAAGGGACGCTGGAATCTCACCGGATCGCAGTAGCTCCAGCACAAAGGTTTCACGAGGGACCCAATGGTAATCGGTGTCCGCCAAAGCCCGATTCATGGCCAGAGCCTCTTCCAAGGTAACCGATACGGGGGCTACGCCCTCGTTTTTCTCATTCTCGGTAGGGGTGGGGTCGGCTACCCTTGTACCGCGACAAAGGTAGAAATAGTTGATCAGGTGCATCTCGTTTGCGCCGAAAAAGCTGTTGTGGAGGATTTGATCCACACGGCCAAAGGGCTGAACCGTAGCGGGATCGACGGCATAGCCTGTTTCCTCCATCACTTCACGGATCAAAGCGTCGATGTGATTCTCGCCCTCCTCGATCCCTCCGCCGGGGAAACAGCAGTCTCGGTATTGGGTTGAGGTAACCATATGTAGCGTACCGTCGGGATCCATGAGGATGCCGCGGACACTTTCACGGCGGACGGTTTTCATGGTGGGGTCGGGGGTACCGAAAACTTTCAGTAATCTCAAAATACTGCCTCCTGTTTTGCTATGAAGGAGGGAAACGAAGCTCGCTTCCCTCCTTGGTTTTGAATTATCTTCTCTTCTCCGCGATCTCCATCATGATCTCGCTGATGAACTGATCCACGGGCATGACACCCTTTTCGCCATCCTTGCGGGAGCGGACGGCCACGGCGTTCTGCTCGATCTCCTTGCCGCCGACGACCAGCATGTAAGGCACCTTCTCCTGCTGGGCGGCGCGGATCTTGTAGCCCACGGTGTTGTTGGACTTGTCGATCTCCATCCGCATACCCATAGCAGTCATGCGGTCGGCGATCTTCTGGCAGTACTCGATCTCATCGTCGCCCATGGGCAGGAACTTGGCCTGAACGGGGGCCATCCAGGTGGGCAGAGCACCGGCGTAGCGCTCAATGAGGTAGGCCAGAGTGCGCTCGTAGCAGCCCAGGGAGGTACGGTGGATGATGTAGGGCTTCTTCAGCTGACCGTCGGAGTCCACGTACTCCATGCCGAACTTCTCGGCCAGGAGCATATCGATCTGGATGGTGAC
>JAGAIH010000117.1 GCA_017626655.1 Clostridia bacterium
ATGCCCCGCAGGACGTTGATCTTCCCCGCGAATTTTTCCTTGATAAGGTTAATGTGATCGTAATACCGCCGCAGGGTGCGCTCGTAGTTGTCCAGCCCCATGTTGGCGGTGGCGCAGAAGACGCTGTGACGGGCATAACCGACGCCGTAGTTGTGGTCGGTGATGCCGAAGGTATCCAGTCCCCCCGCGATGGCGGCCTCCACGATGGCCTCGGGGGTGTCCTTTCCGCAGAAGGAGTAGTAGGTGTGGGAATGAAGGTCTTGGAGCATGGGAAGCGCCTCCTCTATGTATTAAAGATGACGATTGGATCACTCATATTATAACACATATTGGATATTTTTTCAAGTTGTTTTCAATCTTTATTGTGAGAAAACAAAAAAGGGGAAAATGTGTGAACACACCTTCCCCTGTCCGTCTTTATTGGGCTGAGTTAGCAATCATGATTTCAATCACTTCAAGTATCTTTCTTTGTTCATGTAAAGGAAGCCCTTTGAGCTTTTCCGACAGTTGGCTCGCCTTAATTTTCGATGAGGAACCGACAACATCCTGAAACACCTCATCAGCAGAGCAGTTCAGTATATTGAGAATATCGACGAGCAGATCCAGCTTTATGTTGTACACACCTCTCTCGAGAGCGGAAAGATAGTGGGGACTGATATTCACTCTTTCGGCCATCTGCTCTTGGGTAAGCCCTCTTTGTTTTCTGATTTCCTGAATCCTTCTGCCAATAATCTTTTGTACCATTCCTTCACCATCTCCTATCATCATACTACTAAAAGTATAATCAATATTCGATTACTTATGAAGGACGGTTTACGGTTATATTAATTGCTATTCGATTACTTTATTCGAAAAAATAAAAAGCTAAAAGGCTTCGGCTTAAATACTGATTACGGTATATGGCTTGTTTGCTTTTTTTGCGTTCTCTATCATATTTTTTGTACCCTTGGATTTCCCGTCCCAAAAAACCAGTACCGCGTCGGCTACTTGCGCCATCTGAGCATTTCTTCGCGGTCCGGCATACTTTCCATACGTATCCCATTCGGCGGGGAATCGTTCAACTGTCAAATTATGTTCGGATGCATAACGCTCGCCGAGTTTATCCGCGCCCTCGGCACAGCCGCTCACAATGATCACAGAATACTCCGCGTCAAGTGTTTGTATGTGCTTATGAATTTCTGATGAAGCAACTGAATAATCATGAAAGTCCCGACATCCGGCTACTACTAACTTATAATTTTTGGGCATAGTTACCCCTCCTTTGTAATCGGTTTGCGATTATATTATACTACTTTTATGCAGAAATTGCAAGACAAAAGAGGCACTTTCATAAAACTCTTATCATACAAAAGCCCCTTGGTCAAGGAGATCCTCAACCAAGGGGAAATCTGTTATGCTTTTACGCTACAGAGCAAGAATTACTTGTTCTTGATAGCAGCCTGAGCAGCGGCCAGACGAGCGATCGGCACACGGAAGGGAGAGCAGGAAACGTAGTCCAGGCCCAGCTCGTGGCAGAACTCGACGGATGTGGGATCACCGCCGTGCTCACCGCAGATACCGATGTGGAGCTTGCCGTTGTTGGCGCGGCCATCGGTGCAAGCCATCTTCATCAGCTTACCGACACCGGTCTGGTCGAGCTTCGCGAAGGGATCGTTCTCGAAGATCTTGGTATCGTAGTAAGCGGTCAGGAACTTACCGGCGTCGTCGCGGGAGAAGCCGAAGGTCATCTGGGTCAGGTCGTTGGTACCGAAGCAGAAGAAGTCAGCGTTCTGAGCGATCTCG
>JAGAIH010000118.1 GCA_017626655.1 Clostridia bacterium
ACGGAAGCCTTCCCTTGTGAGGGAAGGTGGCACGCCGCAGGCGTGACGGATGAGTAGCCCCCCTTCCCAATTCCACTCTGTTCCGTCAGACCGATAAACCCAAATTTGAAATAATGCCCGAATCAATACAATTGAACACTTCGCATCACCCAAACGATCCTGCCTATATTATACTACATCGAAGGTCTTTTGTCAATGAGACCGAAGCAAATTACAGGCTGAACCAATACCAAAAGGAAAAGGCCCCCGAAAGGGAAGCCTTTGTATCGGAGGTCAACCCTCCTGCTCTGTATCTGTCTCGGTCCTGCGCGCCTCTGCCTCCGCCCGCTTCTTCTCGGCGTGCCTGCGGCTGAAGATCCTGTAGATCAAGACCCCGACCCCGCTGACGACGGCGGTGACGATGATGAAAACGATGGCCATCCGGTAGTCCTTGGTCCCCACCGCGTCGCCGCTCAGGGTGGACAGGATCACCGATGGGAACCGCGCCGCGGTGGTCAGGGCGATGTAGAGGGGGATGCTCATGTCGGTGAGTCCGATGGCGTAGGTGAAGAGATCCTTGGGGGTGCCGGGGATGACGAAGAGGAGGAAGGTCAGCAGGTTGCGCTTGGGCGGGTCGTTGATGATGGGGAGAGCGTCGATCTTTTCCTTGGGGTAGAAGGCGTAGACGAACCGCGCCCCGAAGCGGCGCACCAGAAGGATGGTGGTACAGCTTCCCATCACGATACCGGCGAGGCAGAGCAGAGAACCGATCCAACTCCCGAAAACGTACCCCGCCGCGATCTCCACGAACTCCCCGGGGATCAAGGCCACGATGACCTGCACCGCCGAGATCAGGACCATGGCGATAGCACCCAACAGGTAATGCTCCCCGATCTTTTCCCGTACCAGAGCAGGATCCTGTAAATACTCCCGCATGAACCAGACGCCAAGCGCGGTCAGGATCAGGAACACGGCGGAAACGATGCTCAGAATGACCGATGCCCGGGACTTCTTCATGGGCGGCTTAGCGGGCGGTTGCTTCATGGTCGGGTCTCCTTTCGTGTTATTTTAAGAAGGCGATTGCAAAATGCTTCAAATTTGGGTTTGGCGGTGTGTTGACCGTTCCTTTGCCTTCTCCAGCGGAGAAGGGAGACCGCGAAGCGGTGGATGAGGAGAGCATTTGTAACCCAACTAATTGGGGGTACAGTTACGTTCCTACAACCATACGGATAAAAACTGCAAAATGGTTGATACAACTATATTTTTGAAGCATTCAACATCCAAAAAGTGGTAGGAAAGTTAGTGCCTCACCCGGAAAGCTGATCTACAAGTGTTCTCCTCATCCACCGCTTCGCGGTCCCCCTTCCCCGCTGGGGAAGGCAGAGAGCGATAAACCCCAATTTTCTCAACTCTCATAATTCTCAACATCCGTATACTCCGCCACCGTCACAGGCAGCGTTACGGTAAACCGGCTCCCCGCGCCGACCTCGCTCTCCACCTCGATCTTGCCCTTGCAAAGCACCAGCACACGGCTCACGATGGTCAGACCGATGCCGTTGCCGTCCCCCGTGTGGGAGGTGTCGCCCTGGTAGAACTTGTCGAAGATGTGGGCGCGGGTGTCCTCGTCCATGCCGATGCCGTTGTCGCTGATGACCACGGTCACGGCCTGCCCGTCGGCCTTGAGGGAGCAGGAGATACACCCACCCTTGGGGGTGAACTTGATGGCGTTGCTGAAAAGATTCAGCCACAGTTGGGAGAGCATATCCTCGTTGAAGCAGTATTTTACGGCGTCCAGGTCGATATTCAACTCGATATCCTTGGGGCCCCATTGCTTCTCCAGCACCAAAAGGCAGGTGCGGAGCTGCTCGTCCAGCCAGAACTCGGTGCGGTCGGTGACGATGGCCTGGTTTTCCAGCTTGGAGAGGAGGAGGATGTTGGTGGCCATCTTGGCCAGTCGGTCGGATTCCGCCGCGATGATGCGGATGTACTCCCGCTCTTCCTCGGGGGTCAGTCCCCCCGCCTGGAGCTGGTGGGCGAAGCCGCGGATGGATACGATGGGGGTCTTGAACTCGTGGGAGAAATTGTTGATGAAGTCCTTGCGGAACATCTCGATGCTGTCCAGCTCTCTGGCCATGTGGTTGAAGGAGCGCTGGAGCATCCCGAAATCCGAGTCCTTATCGAAGGATTCCTGGATATGCACCTTGAAATCCCCCTTGGAGATCCGCTCGGTGGCCTCGATCATCTCGTTGAGGGGGGACAGGGCCCACTTGGTAAAGACTGCCGCCGCTCCCGTGCCGATGATGGTACAGGCGATCATGGTGGAGGCGCTGGAGGCGATGCCGCTGAAATTTCGCAGAGCGGGGAAGATGATCTGCAAGGGAATGTAGACCAGCACCGTGAACACCGAGGTCAGGAACATGAGGCAGAAAATGATGATAGTCAGCTCCACGCGGAAGGACTTGATGCCAAGCCGTCCGCGGAGCTTTCTTTTTTCTTGCTTCATCGCAGGTATACCGCCTTGTAGCCAAGGCCTCTTACGGTGATGATCTCAAAGTCGGGATTGTCGCGGAAGCGGTCGCGGACACGGCTG
Source organism: Clostridia bacterium (assembly GCA_017626655.1). The sequence continues at coordinate 2,570 of JAGAIH010000118.1, forward strand.
ATGTGCACGTCCACGGTGCGCTCGTCGGACTCGGAATCCATGTCCCAGATCTCGTCCATGAGCTGGCGGCGGGTAAAGATCTTGTTGGGGTAGGATAAGAGCTTGAACAGGAGCAGAAACTCCTTCTGGGGCAGCTCCATGCCCCCAGCGGCTCCCACGGCCTCCCCGTCGGTGCGGACGGTGAGGGAATCGTAGTACAGGACTGTGGATCCCACCACAAGCTTGCGCTCGCTGACGATGCGGGAGCGGCGGAGCAGGGCGGCGATGCGGAGGATCATCTCCTCCTCGTCTACGGGCTTAGTCATGTAATCGTCGGTGCCGATGATGAAGCCCTTGTGCTTGTCAGCGGGGGTCTCCTTGGCGGTAACCATGAGGATGGGGAGGGTGTTGCCCCCCTCGCGGAGAATATGGGTGAACTCGTAGCCGTCCATCTTGGGCATCATGATGTCCAGGATCACCAGGTCCACGTGCTTCTTGTCCATCTGCTCCAGGGCGTCCACCCCGTCGGTGGCGGGAATGGGATGGTAGCCGTAGCGCTCCAGAACGGCGCACATGAGCCGTCTCGTATTGAAATCGTCCTCAACGACCAGAATGTTGAACATAGAATTTCCTTTCCCGGCTTCGTGAGCCGTCTGTTAACTCTGTTAACAATTATACGGCGGATTTGCAAACTCAGTATGAATAAGAAAACGATTCTTTGAAAAAATTGCGAAAAGCGGGGGAGGCTCACTTGAAAAAGTAAACAATCCGTAACCGAGCTTGACAAGCCTTGACAGATGAGAAAATATAGTGTATAATAATCGGGTTATATTCACTCCCGAGCGCGTCATATTTCACAGCCGCTTCCGTCTTATACGGCAGAACCATAGAAAAGGGGAACACCATGAAACCGAAAAGCAACGATTTCCTCTCCCGCGTCAGAGCAGTCCTGACCTGGGAGCGCAACATCTGCCGCGCCATCGCGGCCTGGAGCCTCTACGCTCTCTTCATCCTCCTCACCGCCGAGGGGGACTTCTTCGACCTCTCCTTCGCCCAGGACGCGAGCCTGGGAGCCATGCTCCTGCTCACGGTCGCCCTCTTCTGCTTCTTGACCGTTCTGGCCGCCGTCCTGCAGGGCTATGAGACAGACTCCTGGGCGCTCCTCCTGGGAGCCACGGGCTGTGTCCTGCGCTGGGTCAGCACCTTTGTTAACGACATCACCTATAAGGTCCCCGTTGGCGGCAGCACCATGCAGATGAACTCGGACAGCACCCTGTTTTTACTGGCGGTGATCTTCGCCTATATGCTCTTCGTCCTGTACTTCCTCCAGAAGAACGACCTGCTCATGGACAAGCTGAGGATCCACTCGGGCGTTGTTCTGGGCGCCGTCACCGTCCTGGGGCTGATCAGCGCCACCGTCATCGGCGTCACCACCTGTATGCGCTACTTGACCTTCACCTCTCCCAACTTCGATTTCGGTCTCTTCGTCAATATGTACCACAACATGACCGAGACGGGCCTCCCCCTCATCTCCTCGGAGCGCGACGTCCTCCTGTCCCATTTCGTGGTGCATATCTCCCCCATCTACTACCTCCTCCTGCCCTTCTACTTTATTTTCCCCTCGGCCATGACCCTTCAGATCGGGCAGGCCGTGCTGGTGGCCTCGGGCATCATCCCCGCCATCCTCATCGCCCGCAACTACAAGCTCTCGAACGGCACCCAGATCCTGGTAGCTCTGATCTACGCCACCTACCCCGCCATCTCCATGGGCTGCTTCTACGACTTCCACGAGAACTGCTTCCTCCTCCCCCTGCTTCTGTGGGTGTTCTACTTCTTTGAGAAGGAAAAGTACCTCTGGATGTACGTCTTCGCCATCCTGACCCTGGGGGTCAAGGAGGATGCCGCCATCTATATCCTCTTCTTCGCGCTGTACGTCATCCTCTCCCGCAAGAAGTTCCTCCACGGCACCATCCTCGCCCTGGGCGCCGCCGCCTACTTCCTGGTGGCCCTGGCGATCCTGGAGGGGAGCGCCGCCTACTGGTCTGAATACTACGCGAACGACACCCCCCGCCCCTCCATCGCGGGGCCCATGATCAACCGCTTCGATAATCTCATCTACGACAAGGAAAAGGGCCTCCTGGGCGCCATCCTCACCGCCCTCAAGAACCCCGGCTACCTCCTGACCCAGTTCTTCTCCACCCAGAACGCCTACCTGGATTCCTGGTTCATCGAGCGCTCCCCCTGGGCCAAGGTGGTCTACCTGATCCAGATGCTCCTCCCCGTGGGCATGATCCCCTTCTGCACCAAGAAGCAGTCCCGCTGGCTCCTGCTGGCTCCCATCCTGCTCAACGTCCTCACCACCTATAAGTACCAGTACAGCATCAACTTCCAGTACCACTTCGCCATCACCGCCTTCATCATCTACGCCACGATCCTGAACCTTCCCGATATACAGCCCATCCCCCGCCGCAGGCTCCTGGCTCTGGGAGCGGTGGCCTCCTGCTGTATGTATATCTTCCTGGTCATCCCCAAGTACAACCAGTATACCGACCTGTGGGAGAAGAACAAGGCTTCTTATCAGTACCGTGAGGAGATGCTGGACACCATCCCCGAGGGCGCATCCCTCTGCGTTCCCAGCAATTACCTGGCCCATTGCGCCGACCGCCGCGAGGTCTACGATCACTCCTACCACGTCATGAAGGGAGAGACCAGCCACCTCAAGGAGCATGATGTGGACTACGCCGTCCTCCGCAATGGCACCGACGACAAGTACCGCAAGGTCTTCGAGGCCCACGGCTACACCGTCTGGGCCGAGTTCGAGGGCCACGTCATCCTCAAGAGCCCCCACGTAGAATGATTTCAAAACGCCGTCACCGAAAAAGTGGCGGCGTTGTTTTTTGCCCAGAATCACGGATTTTTTCCCGAAACACCTTGATTTCCGCGGGGTTTTGTGGTATCATAGTATACTGATATATTATTTAGCAAAGAGGCATCCCATGTATCCCATTATCAAGCGCGAACAATTGAATCCCACCGTGATCCGCATGGACATCCAAGCCCCCATGGTGGCCAAGAAGGCCCAAGCGGGGCAGTTTATCATCCTGCGTGTGGACGAAAGCGGTGAGCGCATCCCCCTGACCGTGGCCGATACCGACCCCGCGACGGGGACCGTCACCGTCATATTCCAGACCGTCGGCGCCACCACCGACGCCCTCGCCCGCAAGCAGGCGGGGGAGAGCATCCAAGACTTCGTAGGCCCCCTGGGCAAGGCCACCGAGACCGAGGGCATGAAGAAGGTCTGCGTGGTAGGCGGCGGCGTAGGCTGTGCCATCGCCCTGCCCGTGGTCAAGGCCCTCCACGAGGCGGGCTGTGAGGTCCACGCCATCATCGGCTTCCGCTCCAAGGATCTGGTCATCCTGGAGGACGAATTCAAGGCGTACTCCCACCGCCTCACCGTCATGACCGACGACGGCTCCTACGGCGAGCGGGGCCTGGTCACCACGCCCTTGCAGAACGCCATCGACGAAGGCGAGGGCTACGACCGCGTCATCGCCATCGGCCCCCTGCCCATGATGAAGTTCGTCTCCCTGACCACCAAGCCCTACGGCATCCAAACCATCGTCTCCATGAACCCCATCATGATCGACGGCACGGGGATGTGCGGCGGATGCCGCCTCACCGTAGGCGGCGAGGTGAAGTTCGCCTGCGTGGACGGCCCCGAGTTCGACGGCCACCTGGTGGACTTCGACGAGGCCATGGCCCGCGCCTCCATGTACCGCGGCTTCGAGCGCCACGCCAGGGAAGCATCCTGCAATCTTCTGAAGGAGGGAAACTGATATGGCCGTCAAGCGCAATATGTCCTCCGAGAGAAATCCCATGCCCGTCCTGGACCCCGCCACCCGAGGCAAATGCTTCGAGGAGGTAGCCCTGGGCTACACCGAGGAGGCCGCCCTCTCCGAGGCGGCGCGGTGTCTCAACTGCAAGGACCCTGCCTGTGTCTCGGGCTGTCCCGTGGGCATCGCCATCCCTTCCTTCATACAAAGGATTACCGAAGGGGATCACGAGGGTGCCTACCGCATCATCACCGAGTCCTCCTCTCTACCCGCCGTCTGCGGCCGCGTCTGCCCCCAGGAGAGCCAGTGCGAGGCCAAGTGCGTCCGCGGCATCAAGGGCCAGCCCGTGGCCATCGGCCGCCTGGAGCGCTTCGTGGCCGACCGACACAACGAAACCGTAACGGCTCCCCCCGAAAGGCCCGCCCCCAACGGCCACAGCGTAGCCGTGATCGGCTCCGGTCCCGCAGGACTCACCTGCGCGGGAGACCTGGCCAAGCTGGGCTACGCCGTTACGGTCTTTGAGGCCCTCCACGTAGCGGGAGGCGTGCTGATGTACGGCATCCCCGAGTTCCGCCTTCCCAAGCGCATCGTGCAGAAGGAAATCCAAAACCTGAAGGCCCTGGGCGTGGATATCCGCACCAATACCGTCGTGGGCAAGACCGTCACCGTGGACGAGCTGTTCGAGGAGGGCTATGAGGCGATCTTCATCGGCTCGGGCGCGGGCCTCCCCCGCTTCATGGGCATCCCCGGGGAGTCCCTCTGCGGCGTCTACTCCGCCAACGAGTTCCTGACCCGCTCCAACCTCATGGGAGCCTTCCGTCCCGATGCAACCACCCCCATCCTCCGCGCCAAGCGGGTCTAGGTGGTAGGCGGCGGGAACGTGGCCATGGACGCCGCCCGCACCGCCCTCCGCCTGGGG
>JAGAIH010000119.1 GCA_017626655.1 Clostridia bacterium
GGGAGTCCAGGTGCCTTCGGCGGCCGGACCTGTTCACCGACAAAAAGCCCTCGAAGCAGAAGCGGCCCGTGGGCAGGCCCGACAGGGTGAGGGCGGTGATGCCCGCGCAACAGCCGGGGATAGAGGTGACGGTGATGCCCCTGGCGGCGCAGAGGGCTACCAGGTCCTCGCCGGGGTCCGAGATGGCGGGGGTCCCCGCGTCGGTGACCAGGGCGCAGGACTCGCCTGCCTGTAGGCGGTCGCAGATGCTCTCCCCCCGCTCCCGCTTGTTATGCTCGTGGTAGGAGACCAGGGGCTTCTGGATATTCAGGTAGGACAAGAGATGGGCGGTATTGCGGGTGTCCTCGGCGGCGATAAAATCCACCTCGGTCAGCACCTTGATGGCCCGCTCGGAGAGGTCGGAGAGGTTGCCGATGGGGGTGGCGACCAGGTAGAGGGTGGAGGCTTGCGTCTTATTCTTTTCGGAGACCGACATGATATGATCCTTTCGTATAGGGTCTTGCACCGCGGCGGGAGGGCGGCGCATATACTGGGAGAAACCGTTCCTTACAATATTGTACCACAAAGGAGGCAATATGTCAATCAAAATTTACATCGACCAGGGGCATAATCCCGTCAATCCCAACGCGGGGGCGGAGGGGAATGGGCTGAGGGAGCAGGACCTGGTATACACCATCGGGCAGCGGCTGGCGGACCGCTTGCGGGCCAACCCCGACTTTGAGGTGAGACTCTCCCGCCCCACCCGGGACACCCAACTGGGCTCCACCACCGCCACCAGCCTTTCGGCGCGGGTAAACGAGGCCAATCGGTGGGGCGCCGACTACTTCATCAGCCTCCACACCAATGCCGCCTCCTCCCCCTCCGCCGGCGGCGCCGAGGCCTATGCCTACGCCCGCGGCACCCGAGCCTTTGAATTCGGGCGGGACATACTGGACAGTCTTACCGCCGTCACGGGGCTTCGGAACCGAGGGATGAAGGTCCGCCCGGGGCTGTACGTGCTGCGGAAGACCCAAATGCCCGCGGTACTGGTGGAGCTGGGCTTCATCACCAACCCGGGGGACGCCGCCCTCATGCGGGACGATCCCGGGCTGTTCGCCGAGGGGATCTACCGGGGGATACTGGACTATACGGGAGAATGACCGCAACAGAAAACGCCCCTGTACAGAGGCGTTTCCGATTATCCGACCTGTCCTGTGGGCAGGGTCATGCGGGCGGTGAAGCTCCTTCCGTCGGTCTCGGTCTCAAAGCTACCGTCCATGGTCTTCATCATGTTGACGCAGGTCTTGACACCGATGCGGGTGGAGGAGGTCTTGTCGCTCTTGCGGGCAACGGTGTTGCGGAAGACTACCGTCAAGGCGGCGTCCTCGCGGATGGCGGTGACCGTCACGGGTTCGCGGCGGTCGGCGTACTTGACCAGGTTGTCGAAGATATTGTCGGTGACGCGGCGGATGCTCTCGGCGCGGATGCGAATGGTATCCTCGGAGGCGATGGCGGAGAGATCCACCTCCATGTGGATGCCTGCGACCTCCATGGCGGGAACGTAGTCGGCCATGAGCTGCTCGAAGAGGAGCGCGGCTTCCACCGTCTCCAGCTCGGTCTCGGGCTCAACCCGGTTGAAGGCCCAGAAGTAGAGGAAGAGCTTATCCGAAAGGCCTTTGATCTGCTCGGCCTTGGAGGTGCAGACACGGATATAATCCTTCTGCTCGGGAGTGAGATTCTCGCTGTCGGCGGAGAGAAGCTCCATGTAGCCCAGGAGGGTGGTCAGAGGGGTACGGATATCGTGGGTCATGGAGGTAAGGAGGTCGCTGTTGGCCTGCCAAGCCTTCTGCTCCTCGTCCATCTTGCGGAGGATGGTGTCTCTCATGGCGTCCACGTCGCAGGCCAGCATACCGATCTCGTCGCCGCGGTTTGAGCCGATGGAGGCGGTGAGGTCACCGCCGCTGACCGTCTCCACCTCGCGGGAGAGGGAGACGATGGCGCGGGTCTGGTTGTGGTAGTACAGAAGCAGGATCACGAAAAAGATCAGGATGGAGGCGATGACGCTCCAGATGATGATGGCGTCGGTGCCCGTGGCCAGGGAGTAGTCCACCACCGCCACCGAGTGGATGCCGTTGGCAAAGAGGACGTGGTACATATTGCCGTCTGTGCCCTCCGTGGTACCCAAGTCCCCCTCCTCCTCGAGCATCTCGTCGAAGAAGGGATCCATGTCGGGCTGCTCCTCGCCCTCCCACAGCTCGCCTCCCGCCGCGCCGAAGTGATCGTCGGCATCGTTGAAGACGGTGAGGTAGACCGAGCGGTGGCGGCGGGTCCAGGCCACCACGGCCTTGGTATCGTTGGAGGCGACCTTCTCCTCGGCCACGTAGGAGGCAAAGTCGCGGACGTAGTTGTCCAGCCGCTCGTCGGTCCGCACGGGATCGGTATGGTACTGTTGGAACAGACGGAGAGCCACGGGAATCATCACAAGAGCGGTCACCAGCACCGCCATGCCCGTGATCACCATAAAGCCCACGAACTTCATACGCATGGAGACAAACCGCCGCCCATTGGGCAGGGTCTCACCGATAAGGGGCGAGCGGAAGAGCTTTTTCCTGCGGGACTTACTCTTGGGGGTGTTATTTTTCGGTTCAGTCAATGCGGTACCCCTTTCCCCACACGGTGCGGATCAACGCGGGGCTGGAGGGCTCCTTTTCCAGCTTGCGCCGCAGATTGGCGATGTGGACGATGACGGTATTGGAGGAGGAGGCCAGGTAGGCCTCGCCCCAGACGTCCTCGTAGAGGGTAGCGGGGGTGAGATTCTCCCCGCGGCTCTCGGCGAGGCGGGTGAAGAGGAGGTACTCCCGCTCGGTCAGCTCCACCCGCTCCCCCAGGCGGTAGATGGCCTTTTCCTCGGGGTGCCACTCCACGTCCCCCGTGAAGCGGACGACGCCGTCGGCGATCTCGGCCGACTCCTCCCCACGGGCGCGGTACATCTCGTAGCGGGCCAGCATGGCGCGGATCTTGAGGCGGAGGTCGGTGGCGTGGAAGGGCTTGACGATGTAGTCGTCCCCGCCGTTGCCGTAGGCCGCCGTCTTGTCGGTATCGGAGGAGCGGGCGGTGAGGAACAGGATGGGGGCGTCGGTGGACTTCCGCAGGGCGCGGGCTGTCTCAAAGCCGTCCAGGTTGGGCATCATGATGTCCAGGAGGATGAGGGAGACGTCGGGAGATTTCCGCAGGGCTGTCAGTGCCTCCAGGCCGTCGGCGGCCTCCAGGACACGGTAGCCGTCCTTTTCCAGAAGGATGCGCAAAAGGGCGCGGATGTCGGCCTCGTCGTCGGCGACGAGGATCAGGGGTGCTTGGTTATTCTGCATGGCGGATCCTCCTTGAGAAATGGGGCTGTCGGGTGATTGCATCATTGCGAAAAATTGGGGTTTATAGGTCTGTGGTCTGACGGAAGAGGCGGTGACACGATCCACCCTCATCCGCCTCCCGCCGCAGGAGCTGGTCGGCACCTTCCCCCGCGGGGAAGGCAAGACTTTTTTATGTTTCACGTTATCCAAAAA
>JAGAIH010000002.1 GCA_017626655.1 Clostridia bacterium
GCTACAAGACCTGCACCAAGGAGTTCAAGGACATCGTCCTGGGCAAGTACGGTAAGACCCCCGTGGCCATCGACCCCGCCTTCGCCAAGAAGATCGTGGGCGATCAGACCCCCATCACCCACCGTCCCGCCGACGACCTGGCCCCCGAGCTGGACAAGCTCCGCGCCGAGATCCCCGCAGGCTACCTGGAGCAGGACGAGGACGTCTTGTCCTACGCCCTCTTCGATAAGGTGGCGCTGAAGTTCTTCGAGTACAGAAAGAACCAAAAGTACGGCATCGACAAGAACGCCGACCACGCAAACGGAGTCCATACCGTCTGATGGACACATCAAGTGAAGGTCTCCGCCGAGACCTTCACTTGTCTCATACCCAACAAGAAAGGCGCCGCCACGGAGCGGCAGAATTGATGCTGATATGAATCCAATCCTTCCCGATACCTGCTTTGTCCCCGACGTCGAGGCCAGGGTCATGCCCGACGGCCGACTCTACCTCTACGGCTCCTGGGACCACCCGTACAGCGATTACTACTGTAGCCGCGAAGCCCACTGCTTCTCCACCGACGATATGATCCATTTCGTGGATCACGGTGTCATCTTCCGTAACGACGAGGAGTTCCAAGGGATGCCCTGGAACCCCCAAAGCTGGCTCTACGCCCCCGACGCCATCCACAAGGACGGGAAATACTACTACTACGTCTGCGGTGAGCGCAACGACGAGGGCGTGGCAGTGGCAGACTCTCCCACAGGCCCCTTTTCCCCCGCCGAGCCCATCGAGGGCGCTAACGGAGACAGCATCGACCCTGCGGTCTTCGTGGACGACGACGGGCGGGCCTACTACTTCTGGGGGCAGTTCACCCTCCGAGGCGGTATGCTCATGGATGACATGAAAACCCTCATCCCCGATACCGTGAAGGACGGCATCCTCACCGAATGGGAGCACGGCTTCCACGAGGGCGCCAGCATCCGCAAGCGGGGAGACAAGTACTACATGGTCTACACCGACGTCTCCCGCGGGAATGCCACCTGTATGTCCTACGCCATCTCGGATAACCCCCTGGGCCCCTACAAGAAGGGTGGTGTCATCGTGGATAATATCTACTGCGACCCCGCCTCCTGGAACGATCACGGCTCCATCGCCGAGTTCAAGGGTCAGTGGTACGTCTTCTACCATCGCTCCTCCCAGAACCGCAAGACCTGCCGCCGCGTCTGCGTCGAGCCCATCTACTTTGATGAGAACGGCTACATCCAAGAGGTGGAGATGACATCCTCGGGGGCAGAGCCTGCCCTGAATCTCACCGAGGGCATCCCCGCCCGCGCCGCCTGCCGCATGATGGGGGCGTGCCACATCACCCTCCAAGGGGATCGGGAGATCCTTGTCTCCAAGAAGGGCGGTCATTGGAGTACTCGTGACTGGGCCGAGTACAAGTATCTGGACTTCGGTGACGGCGAGAACCGCACCTTTGCTCTGACCGTTAAGGGAAAGGGAAGCATTGAGGTCAAGCTGGAGGACGATCGAACCCTCTGCAAGCTGACCTTTGACCACGAGGACCCTGCCGAGGTCACCGCCTCCATCCCCCCTGTCAGCGGCCGCCACGCCCTGTGGCTCCTGCTGGACGGCAGCTTCGAGGTCCACGGCTTCCGCATCCGATAACAGGTGATGAAAAAAGCTCCTTCGGGGGCTTTTTTATGTTGGGTTTACGGAGGGTTCAAACATAATTCAAGGGAAAGCGGTATATTATATAAAAAATAGGCGATTGCATAATTGCGAAAAATTGGGGTTTAGCGAACTGTTTGACGGAACAGGTCAGTATGTTTTTCGGTGACTACTCATCCGTCACGCCCTTCGGGCGTGCCACCTTCCCTCACAAGGGAAGGCTCATTCAGTATGTTTCTCGTCGGCATAAAACCTTTAGATATCCGTATGTTTTCGGTTTTAAGAGAACGAAAGACACACCACGAAAGCCTTCCCTTGTGAGGGAAGGTGTCCTCCGAGCAAGCTCGGCGCGAAGCGTGACGGATGAGTAGCCACCCTACCCAATTTTGCTCTTTTCTGTCAGACCGCCAAACCCAAATTTGAAGCATTTTGCAACCGCCTATCTATATAAAGAAAAGGAGAACGTCATGCCGAATCTCTTTGACTACCTGGAATGGCGGGGTGACCTTACCCTGGCCGAATCTCCCTTGAACGAGGTGGACAACCTCATCTTCAGTTTACTCTCCTACGTGGATCTGGAGGGCATAATTCCGAATCACCGTTCCGGAGGCATCACCGTCCGCGAGGCCGCCGCGGAGTATTTCTTCACCCATCCCGAATACGCCTCCCGTCCTCTCGGTCTGATTATTCCCGCTGATATCCTTACCCTGTTTCGCCGCGCAGCCCATACCCGCCGCTTCCGTGATCTTGTGCTTTTGGATTACGTCAACGAGATCAGCGAGGAACGGGAGACCCAGTTCTCGGGGATCACGGTCCGCCTTCCCGAGGAGGGGATATTCGTGGCCTTCCGCGGCACCGACGATACCATCGTAGGCTGGAAGGAGGACTTCAAGCTGTCCATCCTGGAGGAGGTCCCCGCCCAGACCATGGCTGCCGATTATCTGAACCGCCTGGATCTCACCCCCGACACCAAGCTGTATATCGGAGGCCACTCCAAGGGCGGGAACCTGGCGGTATGGGGGGCGGTTCACGCAGAAGAGCAGATCAGGGAAAGGATTCAAACGGTCTGGTCCAACGACGGCCCGGGCTTCTCGGAGGGGACGGTAACCTCCGAGGCCTACAAGAGTCTGGCTACCCGCATCCGTATTCTCATTCCCGAGGATTCCCTGGTGGGGCTTCTTCTGGAGCATGATGAGAATTTCACCGTGATCCAAAGCAACCGCAAGGGACTTTTCCAGCACGACGCTCTCTCCTGGGAGGTGTTGGGAGGAGCATTCCTGCGGGCGGAAACTCTCTCCCCCAAGGGGATCCATAACGATACCGTGGTTCGGGAGCGCATTGACTCCATGACCCACGGGGAGAGGCGGGAGTTTATCCGCCTCGTGTTCAATCTCCTGGAATCCACGGGAGCCAAAACCCTGACCGAGCTGCATAGGGGCGGTCCCAAAATCGCCCTTTCGATGATGAAGACCTACCGCGAACTGTCCAAGGAGGACCAGGAGACCGTCACCTACCTGTGGGAGAAGCTGACCCGACACCGTCCCACGGAATCCAAGACACCGCCGCTCCCCCTACAGTCAACCAAGAAGAAAAGGAATCGCGCTCCCATTCGCGTGATCCTCCTTCCCTTGCTCCGCCCATAAAGAACAGGCCACCCGAAAAGGATGGCCTGTCGTTTTTATGAAATCTTAATCTCCAAAGCCTCGCCTAAGGGCAAGGAGTAGATATACGCCCTCGCAGGCCGTACCCCGAAGGTCTCCTCCACGGCGGCGGCGTATTGGCGGAGCTGATCCCCGTGCCGTTCGGCCATGCGCCTTTGGAGTAGGGAAGCATCGCGCCGCTCCTCGGGGGTGATGCGGTCGGTCTTGTAGTCGCAGATCTCTATGTGTCCGTCGGGGAAGGTACAGAGCAGGTCGATGGAGCCCTGGACGAAGAGAGTACGGTCCCCCAAGGCCTCGGCCAGGTCTGCGTGCCTGGTCAGAGAGGCCAGCGGTACGAAGCGGCTGAAGCGGAACTCACGGCGAATTTCTTCAGCGCTCATCATACGGCTGAAGAACTCACTGCCAAAGAAGGCCTCCAGCATACCCCGATCCAGGATCCTCGCGGCGCGCTCGCTGATGAAGCCCTCCTCGGCAAGCCTGGCGATCTCCTCCTCCACACCGCCGGTTTTGATCCGACCGTAATCGCAGAACTGCAAGAACAGGTGGGCGGCGGTACCCTTTTCGGATGCGGTGGGTCGGCGGTTCTCGGACAGGAGCAGCTCGAACTCGTTGTTCTCACAGGACCGCATGA
>JAGAIH010000120.1 GCA_017626655.1 Clostridia bacterium
AAAGAAAGGAACCCACCCACATGGCAGACTTCAAGCAGGAGATCGAGCGTCGTCGGACGTTCGCCATCATTTCCCACCCCGACGCGGGTAAGACCACCCTGACCGAGAAGTTCCTCCTCTACGGAGGCGCGATCCAGTCCGCAGGCGCGGTCAAGGGCAAATCCTCCGACCGCCACGCCACCTCCGACTGGATGGAGATCGAGAAGAAGAGAGGTATTTCGGTCACCTCCTCGGTCATGCAGTTCGAGTACGAGGGCTTCTGCATCAACATCCTGGACACCCCCGGCCACCAGGACTTCTCGGAGGACACCTACCGTACCCTCATGGCCGCCGACAGCGCGGTCATGGTCATCGACGGCGCCAAGGGTATCGAGCCCCAGACCCGCAAGCTCTTCAAGGTCTGCGCCATGCGGCACATTCCCATCTTCACCTTCATCAATAAGATGGATCGAGAGGCAAGAGATCCCTTCGACCTCATCGACGAGCTGGAGAAGGAGTTCGGCATCGGCACCTACCCCATGAACTGGCCCATCGGCTGCGGCGTGGAGTTCAAGGGCGTCTACGAGCGGGATCGCCAGTCCATCCTGGCCTTCGACGAGCGCCACGCGGGTAGAAAGCGCCTAAAGGGCATCGAGTGCGATATTAACGACACCGAGCAGATGGATAACCTCATCGGTGAGCGCGCCCGCGAGATCCTCACCGAGCAGATCGAGCTTTTGGACGGCGCCTGCTTCGACTTCGATATCGAGAAGGTGCGCTGCGGTCAGCTCTCCCCCGTGTTCTTCGGCTCGGCTCTGAACAACTTCGGCGTGGAGGCCTTCCTGGAGCGCTTCCTGGAGATGACCTCCGCCCCCCTGTCCCACAAGAGCGTCCATCCCGCCGTGGAGCCCACCGAGATCTCCCCCTTCGACGAGCCCTTCTCGGCCTTCGTCTTCAAGATCCAGGCCAACATGAACAAGGCTCACCGCGACCGTATCGCTTTCATGCGGATCTGCTCGGGTAAGTTCGAGCGGGGGGAGGAGTACTTCCACATCCAGGCGGGCAAGCCCGTCAAGCTCTCCCAGCCCCAGCAGATGATGGCCCAGGAGCGCGAGATCATCGACACCGCCTACGCGGGAGACATCATCGGCGTCTTCGACCCCGGTATCTTCTCCATCGGCGATACCATCTGCGCCAAGGGCGCCAAGATCCAGTACGCGGGCATCCCCACCTTCGCCCCCGAGCATTTCGCCGTGGTGGAGCAGATCGACTCCATGAAGCGTAAGCAGTTCGCCAAGGGCATGACCCAGATCGCCCAGGAGGGCGCCATCCAGATCTTCTTCGAGCCCGGCACGGGTATGGAGCGGGTCATCGTGGGTGTGGTCGGTGTGCTACAGTTCGATGTGCTCCAGTTCCGCATGGAGTCCGAGTACGGCGTGAAATACTACAAGAAGGACACCCCCCACCAGCTCATCCGCTACATCGACAACGACCCCGACGAGCTGAACCCCGCCTCCCTCCGCCTCATGCAGAACACCAAGTGGGTGCAGGACGTGAAGGGAAGGAACCTCCTGGTCTTCGTGGGCGACTACGAGATCGACTGGGCGCTGGACAAGAACCCCGGGCTGAAGCTGTCGGAGTTCCATCAGAATATGTAATGAATGATCCCGCAGGGCATAGGCTCTGCGGGGTTTTTCGTTTAAGAAATATTGGGAATAACGATTTTGTCGGCTTTCAAATTGGAGTTTATCGAACTGTTCGGCACGATGGTTCGGTTGCCAATGACCCATTGTAGGGAGCGACGCCCTCGTCGCTCCGCAACCTGAAAATTGCCCATATCTATTGTCAGATACATATGATTCGCCTTTACACCCGAAACATATCGGTATGTTCTATGTGGCGGAGCGACGAGGGCGTCGCTCCCTACAGGTGTTTGTGCCAATCGAAACAGCCCGATAAACCCAAATTTGAAGGATTTCGCAATCGCCTATAGACAGAAAACAACAAAGGAGGCCTCCATGGAACTCATTGAAATACTTGCTATCTTCATCCTGATCGGCGTACTCACCGCCATCGCCCTTTTAGCGGTGCTTCTCCTCCGCAAGAGGACCGATACCGCCGCTGACCCCGCCGCTATCGCCGAGGCCACCGCCCGCGCCATGACCGAGACCATGCGCCGCGAGGTCACTGACCCCATCCTCCGAGAGGAGCGAAGCAACCACAGCAACCTCCGCACCGAAATGCAGACCGAGCTGCGCGGCTCCCGTACCGAGACCGTAAACACGGTGCAGACCTCCATGGAAAAGCTGGGTCAGTCCCTCCGCGAATCCCAAAGAGAGACCGCCGAGCTCCAGGCCAAGCGCATTTCCGAGCTGACCGCCGCTGAGACAAAGCTCATGACCGAGCTGAAGGACGCCCAGACCCAGCGCTTCGCCGCCCAGGACGCCCGCCTGGAGGCCATGCAGAAGGCCCTGAATACCCTTCTGTCCGAGCGCATGGACGGTCTGAATACCACGGTCAGCCAGCGGCTCGCCGAGGTGGAGAAGCAGTTCAAGGAGTTCCGTGAGCAGTCCGCTAACGCCCAGGAGCAGCTCCGCAAGACCATGGAGGAGCGCATGACCGCCATGCAGACCTCCAACAACGAAAAGCTGGAGCAGATGCGGTCCACCGTGGACGAAAAGCTCCAGAAGACTCTGGACGAGCGGATCTCTCAATCCTTCAAGATGGTCAATGAGCGTCTGGCCGACGTGTACAAGGGCCTGGGCGAGATGCAGACCCTGGCGGGGGACGTGGGAGACCTCAAGAAGGTCATGGCGGGCGTCAAGACCCGCGGTATCCTGGGCGAGATCCAGCTGGGGGCCATCATCACCGAGCTGCTCTCCCCCGAGCAGTATGAGGAGAACGCCGTCACCCGCCCCGGCACGACCAATCGGGTGGAGTTCGCCATCAAGCTCCCCGGCGAGGGGGATATCCCCGTCTACCTCCCCATCGACGCCAAGTTCCCCGCCGACGCCTACCACCACCTGGTGGACGCCTACGAGGCGGGAGACCCCGAGGCCATCAAGGCGGCGTCAAGCGAGCTGGAGGCCCGCATCAAGGGCGCGGCCAAGGACATCCGCGACAAGTACGTGGAGCCTCCCTACACCACCACCTTCGGCATCATGTTCCTCCCCTTCGAGGGCCTCTACGCCGAGGTGGTCCGCATGGGCTTGGTGGATATTCTCCAGACCCAGTACCGTGTCAGCGTGGCGGGACCCACCACCCTGGCCGCCCTTCTCAACAGCCTGCAAATGGGCTTCCGCACCCTGGCCATCCAGAAGCGCTCCGGTGAGGTCTGGGAGGTCCTGGGGGCAGTCAAGACCGAGTTCGGCAAGTTCGAGGACGCCCTGGCCCGGGTGCAGACCCGCATCAACCAGACCGGCGACGAGCTGGAAAAGCTGGTGGGCACCCGTACCCGACAGATCAACCGCAAGCTCAAGAGCGTGGCGGAATTGCCCGCTGCCGATGCCCAGAAGCTGTTGGACGGCGTGATCGTGGAGGAGGATTCTTGATTTTTTCCGTTTTCACCGAACCAAACCCCGTGTTTGTGGGACTGTATATATGGAAGGCGCTCATGATTCGCTATGGATTGCAAAACGGATAAATGAAAATATCACTGTTCTGCACATCTTCAAATGGCTGTTTTGCGGTATGTTTCATGTCACCGTAGGGCAGGGGCTTGCTCCCGCCGACATCTCAAAAATCATAAAAGTAACAATGATTTTTTGGCGGTAACGGGATCATGCCACCTCACCTATAAACCCAAGTTGAAGCATTTTCCACTCGCCTATCATGATTCACAGAAAGGAGCCCCCATGGAGCTGAACACCGACAACCCCAACCGCATCGTGATCCCTCGCCGCCCCCTGTTCAAGCGGGTCGCGATCCTGTGGTTTTTGGAGATCGTGGCCTGCCTGTGTGCCGCGGGGCCCTTTGTGATCGTGTCGGCCTTTTGCGCGCTGGAGCTGGTCTGGATCACCGCCAAGGTGAAGCCCCTCTGGAGGCTGTACTACCACCCCGCCTCCCTGTATATCCTGCTCGGCTTACTGGTCATTCCTTCCATCCCCATCGGCCTTGCCCTGCGGGTATTCATTCCTTGGCTGGTGGTGGATCTGCCCCGACTTATACTGTTCTGAAAGGAGTATCGTTTTCGTGAACGCCTTTTCCCTGATTTATCCACAAGACCGCCACGACGACACGCCCGTTCGCACTGCCGCCCGCGACCTCATCGCCAATTTGGGCGCGGATTGGTTCTTTCACAGCCGTACCTGTCGTCTGATGGACTACCTCACGTCCGATCCCGAGGTGATCCGCTACCGCCGTACCGCCCTGCGGGACGTGATGGAATGCCCGCCCCTGTTGCAAATGCTACGGGATGCCTCCGACCTCCTTTCCCAAATTGAGGAGAACGTCAAGCGGCGGGACAGCAGCGGGGACAGCTTTGAGTCCCAGTTCTTCTCCATCCGCGAGCTGGAGATCTACATCGACTTGGTAGACTGTATGCAGAACGCCTTCGACGCGGTGGAGGCGGGAGGATTTGCCTTGCGCTCCGAGGGATTCGCCGCCCTGCGGGACAGCGTGCGTGAGCAGACCGAGACGGTCAACGAGCTGCGCAAGGGACTTTCCCGCATGGTCATAGCGGTGAAGGACATCAAGAGCGTCACCATCGGCTTCAATTTGGATACCAACCTCTCCCCCTACGAGGCGGGGCTTCTGTCCATCAACGACCGCCCCGTTCGCTCGGGGGAGCTGATCGACCGCCTGCTGAACCTGGAGCTGGCCAAGGACGATATGACCGCCCTCGCCCCCATGACCGCCGTCACCAAGCGGTTGACTCCCCGTGAGCGGGAGAGCGTGGACATGGTCTTTATGGGCGCCATGCGCAAGGTCTACGGCGGCGCTCTCCGCCCCTGGGCGCCCATGATCCGCAAGTACGTGGCGGCGGGCGCCTGCCCCTGGCTGCGGCTCCTCCCCGAAATGCGCTACCTCACGGTCTCCGCCGATCTGCTCAAGGGACTCACCGACCGCGACCTTCCCATCTGCTGGGCGGAGGTGCGCCCCGTGGAGGAAAAGGCCTTCTCTGTGAAGGGGATGTATAACCCCGCCCTGGCCATGAAGCTGGCGGAAACCAATCCAGACGCGGTCATGGTCTGCAACGACCTGGATTTTGATGCCGAGGGCGGCATCTATATCCTCACGGGCCCCAACAGCGGCGGCAAGAGCATCTTTACCTGCGGCGTGGGGATCCTGCAGATCATGTTCCAGCTGGGTATGCCCATCCCCGCGTCGGAAGGGAAAATCAGCCCCGTGGAGGGTATCTTTACCCACTTCCCGAGCGAGGTGGAGGTCACCACCGCCGACGGACGGCTGGGAAGCGAGTGCGCGCTGGTCAAAAGGATCTTCGACAAGCTCACCCCCCACAGTCTGGTGCTGCTGGACGAGACCTTTTCGGGCACGGGCTCCTTTGAGGGCTCCTTCCTGGCCGCCGACGTGCTGGCCGCCCTGTCCGCCCGCGGCGTCCATGCGGTCTACTGCACCCATATGCACGAGCTGACCACCCACATCCCCGAGGTGAACGGCCGTCCCGAGGCGCGCTCCAAAGTAGCTACCCTCTCGGCAGGCTCCGAGGGACGGGATCGCTTCCGCATCCTCCGCCGTCCCCCCGACGGAAGATCCTACGCCGCCCGCATCGCGGAGAAGTACGGACTGTCCTACCGCGAGCTGGTGGGGAAATGAATAGAGATAGCAAAAAGCCCGCCCTCGACCGAGAGCGGGCCTTTTTTCTTTATTGAGCCTCCAATACAGCCAGGATTACCTCGGGTCGGTTGGCGAAGCGGAGGGGGATACCGCTGTTCCCCAGCCCTCGGCTGACGTACAGGAGGACCTCCCCCTCCTCGGCGGGAACAGAGTACAGCCCCCCGTCGTAGTCGGGGAACGGGCCCTGCCCGGGGCCGTAAAGACCGCCCACGAAGGGCAGGCGGAGCTGCCCGCCGTGGACGTGGCCCGAAAAGACCAGGTCCGCCCCCGCCTCGGCGTATCGGGAAATGAACTCGGGGTGGTGGGCCAGCAGGATGGTGTAGCCGCTCCCGCAGAGCTCGGACAGATCGGGGGAGGCGGTCTCGCCGTGGCCGAAGGCGGGGGAGTCGATGCCCGCCAGAGTGATGGAGTCGCCGCCCCTCTCCAGGGTGATGGCCTCGCCGTGCAAGACCGTGACCCCCAGGGAGAGCAGGCCCTCCTCCAGCTCGGCGTAGGTCTCGGCGGGGATGGCTCCCTCGTGATTGCCCGTGACGTAGTAGCAGGGCGCGATCTCTACCGCCTGCTCTGCGAAGGACACCGTCAAGGCCACGTCGGTGCGGCCCTCGTGCTTGTCGATCATGTCCCCCGTCAAAAGGATCACGTCGGGTTCTGCCTCGCGGATCAGGTCAAGGGTCTTGGCGTGGTCTTTCCCGAACTCGGCGTCGTGGAGATCCGAGATCTGGACGATACGGAAGCCGTCAAAGCCCGACGGAAGCCCCTCGGCGGGGACGGAGACCTCGGTGAGGGTGGGAACGGTATTGGAATGGATGACCCAGATGACAAAGCCGAGGAGGATCAGGAGCAGGACGGACAGGACCGCGAGCCGTCTTTTTTTGCGGCCGCGGAGGGGATGGGAAGAAGGCATGGTATCTCCTTTCGGTATGGTCTCGGGGGCGCGGCTACCGTTACGGCTCACCGTAGACCCCGCCCACGGCGATGTAGTAAGGCTCTCCGAAGGCCCCCTCGTGGTACTCGATCACGTAGGAGTCCCCCACCTCATAGTAGGCGTAGTGACTGCGGGGTACTTCAATATCGAAGGTATCTCCCTGGGCTGTCACGGTAAACTCGTGGTGGCTGGAGTGCTTTCTGTGGCGGGACTCCTTGTCCTCGATCACCACCACGAACTGCTTGGGCTGACTGGTGTCAAAGAAATGGTTCAGATGGGCCAGCACAGTGCCCGCCACGAAGAACATAAGCAGGGATATCAGAAGGAGCATACCGATCTGCTTTCCGGCGCTGTGTCTCTTTTCCATGACCTTGGCCACGAACAGCACGCCGCAGAGCAGGCCCAGGGCCAGGGCCACGTACCACAGAGGGAAGAAATCGATCTCGGCAAAGGCGTAGCGGTCCCATGTGGCCACCGAAACCACGCCGACGGCTAAGACCAGGAGGGACACCGTGACCGTCACGGGGCCGGGGGTGGACTTGGTCGGTCCTGTTCTGTTGGGCTTGGGGCGGGAGGATCTGTTGGCCATGACGGTCTCCTTTCGGTAGAATCATGCTCATATCGTAGCACATTTTTCATAGAATGTCAAGAGGCAATTTCGCCTACGACCTATTGGAGGTGTCCCGTGCGTTCCTACCGCCTGTTCCCCTGCTTGATCGCCCTCCTCTTCTGCCTGTCCGCCTGTAGCCCCGCGCCGGGGGATCCCTTCGCTTACGCCGCCGCCCCCTTTTCGATCTCGGTGGAGGGGACTTACCTGCCTGCAAACGACCCCCATGGCGCCCCCCGCCCCTTTGCCGCCACGGTCACGGCAGGGGTGCCCATAGGCGGTGACCCCGCTCTCCGCGACCTGACCGTGACCTTCACCGCCCCGCCCTCTCTTTGCGGCGTGACGGTCACCGCCACCCTGTCCCCCGCCGCCGACGGTACCGTCGGACGTTCGGTGGTCTTTGCCTATCCCTCGGACTATGGGGAGATCAAGGTCACCGCCAAGGGAAGCGAATTTGACGGTCTTTTGCGCTTCGCCGAGGCCCTGCTCCCCATCGGGGACGCGGTCGAGGTTTCTCCTGTGGGCGAGGACGGGAGCTTCACCGTCACCCGTCGAGGGGGGGACGGCACACGGGAGGCGAATTTTACTTTTGCCGAAGGAAAGACCTTTCCGATGAGGGTGATCCTCACGGACGAGCGGGGACGGGTGGATGTGGGGATCGTGGGATAGACGCTAATTTGGGTGTAACTATTCAGCCAATATTTCAAATTTGGGTTTATCGGTCTGACGGAACAGAGTGGAGTGGGGTAGGGTGGCTACTCATCCGTCACGCCTACGGCGTGCCACCTTCCCTCACAAGGGAAGGCTTTCGTGGTATGCTTTTCGTTTTCTTAAGACCGAAAACATACTGATGTCTAAAGGTTTTTTAGGGTGACGCAAAACATACTGAATGAGCCTTCCCTTGTGAGGGAAGGTGGCACGCCCGAAGGGCGTGACGGATGAGTAGCCACCGAGAAACATACTGGTCTCT
>JAGAIH010000121.1 GCA_017626655.1 Clostridia bacterium
CTCCGAGGACGTAACCATCCTCAAGCTCCGCTTCGACCCCCTGGAGGGCGGCGTCGCGGCGGGGGATACCATCGACATCTGCTTCATCGCCTTCTTCCCCACCAAGGAGGAGGCCGAGGGCTTTAACTTTGAGGCGTACAAGGCCAAGCACGCCCCCGTGACCGAGGCCCCCACCGAGGCGCCCACCGAGCCCGAGACGGATCCCGACTATACCTGGCCCAACCCCGACTATTCCGAGCAGGAGACCTCCTGGATCGACAACAATCCCGGAACCCTGACCTACACCCCCTCCGAGGACGGTCAGACCGTCACGATCTCCTATCAGCTCAACGGTAAGACGGTTTCCTACACCGTCCCCGCCAACCACAACCACCTCTTTGGCGGCTACGCGGCCACCGACGATCTGGGCCGTTCCCTCCTTGACTCGAATGAGGTAGGCGCCTACGACGAGAGCCGCCGCCAGATCGGTCTGTTCTACTTCCTGTGGCACGGCGAGGAGCATGACAGGGGCCTGTACGACCTCCAGAAGATCCTGGACGAGCTGGGCCGTGAGGGCGCCGCCAACATGAGCAACGGCCGCTACGGCGGTCTGGGGGTCATGCACTGGTTTGCCGAGCCTCTGTACGGTTACTACTACATCAACGACGAGTGGGTCCTCCGCAAGCACGTGGAGCTGCTCACCGCCGCCGGGGTGGATTTCCTCTACTTCGACGTCACCAATGCCGAGACCTTCATCCCCCAGGCCCTGAAGCTCATGGCGGTCCTCCACGAATTCAACGAGCAGGGCTACGACGCACCCAAGGTTGTGTTCTACACCAACACCGACTACGGAAACGTCATCGCCGAGCTGCACAAGGAGATCTACCGCAAGGAGATGTACCCCGACACCTGGTACATGATGGGGAACAGGCCCGTCATCATCGCTCCCGGCAACCCCGGCAATCCCCGCTACACCTACATGACCACCCAGTGGCCCAACGCCGAGGAGTTCAACGCCAACGCCTGGCCCTGGATGGACTTTGAGTGGCCCCAGCGCATCTACGAGACCGACAAGGGCGCACCCCACGCGGTCAGCGTCTCCATCGCCCAGCACAGCGGTACCGTCTGCTTCTCGGATTCCTCTCTGAAGGGCAACTACACCAACCGCGGCCGCTCCTTCGTCAACCCCGACAATATCCCCTCCACCGATAAGGAGGCCTTCGACAAGGTTCTGAAGGCCGCCTACGAGGCTTGGGAGGCGGATCCCTCCCGCTCCAACCTGGGACTGAACTTCCAGGCGCAGTGGGACTACGCCCTCCAAAGCGATGCCCCCACCATCCTGGTCACGGGCTGGAACGAGTGGATCGCCGGCAACTGGGGCTGCTTCGTGGACGCCGCCTCGGTGGAGTTCTCCCGCGACGCCGAGATGATGCGGGGCGGGTACTTCGACAACTACTACATGCAGATGGCCATCAACATCCAGAAAGCCAAGGGCGCGTCCCCCATCATTCTCCAGGATATGCGTAAGGCCATCAACGTCACGGGCGGCTTCGACCAGTGGGCAGACATCCCCGTGACCTACACCGACGCCCAAGGGGATACCATGGTCCGCGACCACGAAGGCTTCGGGGATATGCACTACACCAACCACACGGGCCGTAACGATATCGTGGCCGCCAAGACGGTCACCGACAGCAAGAACGTCTACTTCTACGTTCGCACCGCCGAGGAGATCACCAAGTACAACGATACCTCCTCCTGGATGCAGATCTACCTGAACACCGACCGTGAGACCACCGGCTGGTACGGCTACGATTTCATCATCAACTACAAGGCCGAGGGCGACTTCACCACCACCGTGGCCAAGTACAGCGGGAAGGACGGTGCCTACGGCTTCACCGAGTGCGGCAAGGTCTCCTACCGCGTATCCGGCAACGAGATGATGGTGGCGGTCCCTCTGGAGATGCTGGGCATCGAGGGCTATTTGGAGATCGACCTGGAGTTCAAGGTGGCCGACAGCCGCTCGGTCTACGACGAGATGGAAGACTTCTACTGCGACGGTGACGCGGCTCCTCTGGGGCGTATGAACTACGTGTTCCAGAACTACGTCAAGGGCGTGTCCGAGATCGTGTATCCCGATCCCAACACTCCCCCTGTGACCGAGACCGAGGCTCCCTCCGAGGAGATCACCGACGCTCCCGAGACACCCACCGAGGCAGACACCGACGCACCCGCTGTGGAGAGCGAGACCCAGCCCGGGAAGAAGGGCTGCGGCTCAGCCGTGATCGCGGTGGCTCCTCTGCTGGCCATGGTCTGCGGTTTGGCTTTGGTCCGCAAGAAGAAAGAAGACTGAAAAAAGATCAAAAAAGGGGTCTCAACCGAGGCCCCTTCTGTTTGAGGAGGATATATCTTTGAGAGTAACGACCATCGGTCATCTGTCTGTCACCGAGGAGGAAGGGGCGACGCCCAGGATTCTCTATCTGGGGTATTCTCTGCTTCTCTCCCCTGCTGAGACAGAGCTTCTGTTGGCGAATTTGAGGGCGGAGGGCGGCGAGGCACCTTCGGCCTTGGCGCTGGCGGAGATCATCGGAAGCGAGAATGCCGAGGAGATCTCTGTGCTGGTGAACCGCGTCAACCGCAAGGCTCTGGCAATCGGCGGGCGGAAGCTCATCGTGGGTGTGAGCCATAGGGGGTATCGGATGAATCCTTATTTGTGAGGACGGCGGGGGAGGTACGGCTTTTGCAAATTGGGGTTTATAGGTCTGTGGTCTGACGGAAGAGGCGGTGACACGATCCACCCTCATCCGCCTCCCGCCGCAGGAGCTGGTCGGCACCTTCCCCCGCGGGGAAGGCAAGACTTTTTTATGTTTCACGTTATCCAAAAA
>JAGAIH010000122.1 GCA_017626655.1 Clostridia bacterium
ACCGAAGACGGTCTTCTCGTCCAGGTGGGCGGGCATCAGCACCGAGGGAAGGCCGTAGGTGGCGCAGGCCAGGAAGGCCTTGACAAACTCCACCGAATTGGGGCAGAGGATGCCCACCAGGGAGCCGGGGGTGATGCCCGCTTCCTTGAGAACACCGCGGAAGGCGGCGACCATACCGTCCAGCTCGGCGTAGGTGTAGGTCTTACCGTTATCCACGATGGCGGGGGTGTCAGGGTAGGCGCTGACCGAGTGGTTCCACATCTCGGTGACGCTTGCATAGTCCACGATCTTCTCAAAGGTCTCGGGGTCTGTGTACTTGCGAAAGATCTCGTTGCTCATAGAAGCTCCTTTATGTGCGGTATTTTTCTTCGTAGTAGCGTTTCAGCTCCAGCTCCTTCTCACGGAGCTGCTCGGAAACGGCGTTCATCTTATCCACCGAGGGAATGAGTCCCACGGCGCTCTTGACGTCGAAGGGTTCGCCGATGATGACGTACTGGGCGCGGTACCATTTCTCCCGCTTGACGATGTAGACGGGGACGATGGGTACCCCCGCGCGGTGGGCCATGAGAATGGCGCCCGACTTGAAGGCCTGGACCTCTCTGGCGTCCCCTTGGTTGACCTGGCCTTCGGGGAAGATCACCACGGCCTTGCCCTCCTTCATACGATCCACCGCTGTATGGAAGCTGGCCATGCTGAAATTGTCCTTGTCCACCCGAATACAGTGCATCCGCTTCAGCATGAAGGTCATGAGCTTGTTCTTGTACAGATCCTTGGTAACAAGGCAGTTCAGACGTCTCCAGGGAAAAGAGGTCAGAATGGTGATGGGATCCACAAAAGTCGGGTGGTTGGAGGAGATGAGAACGCCCCCCTTGGGGCATTTTTGTCCCATGTGGATGACCCGCGGGCGTATCCAGATCAGGGCGGGGATGGCACCCGTGATCTTAACGAAGTCGTAGAAGAAGTTACTTCCGATCCTTCTCTTCTTCCGCGACTCTTTCTTCGAGCTGCTGTTGGAGTTCAATGATCTTACCTCGCAATCGTTCCGTGAGATTTGCTACGTTTTGGGTCATGCTGATACGGTCGTCGGCCAGCTCCCGAGGGTGTATGGGAGCGCCGATGATGACACGGTTGCGCTCCTTGCAGAAGAGCTTGCCCGTGGAGTAGACGGGGATGATGGGGGTGTCGGTCTCCAGGGCCAGGTAGGCGGCGGAGGGCTTGAAGGGAAGGGGGCGCTCCTCGCCCGCCTTGGGGAGACGGGCCTCGGGGTAGATCTCGATGACTCCGCCCTTATCCAGGATCCCCGCGCATCGGTCGATAAAGGAGAAATCCATGGCATCCCGATCCACGCGGATCATGCCGAAGCATTTCAGGAGGGTCCCCAGGAGGGGCCTGCCGTCGTACAGGACCTCGGCGGCCAGGGCGCGGAGGGTGCGGCCCGGAAAGAGGAAGAGTAGGACTGCGAAGTCGTACAGGGTCTGGTGGTTGCAGATGACGATGGCCTTGCCTTTGATGCGGCGGGACTGCACCGACTTGTCTTCGTAGTAGACCTTGGTGCGGAAGACCAGCCGCTGGGGGATATAGCCCGTGATCTTGACGAACCAATGGAAAAAAGCGATCATGCGGTCACCTCGGCGGGGGCGGCGGGAGCCTCCTCACGGTAGAGCCTGTTGACGGCGCTCTGGAGGATGGCCAGGGTGATGATATTGATGGGGAGGATGAAGAAGACGCAGGACAAAAGGATCAGGGGCAGGAGGGGGAGCTTGACCTGCTTCCCTTCCTCGGCGGCCTTGTCCAGGATGAGGCGACGGAGCTTGACGATCGTCACGATCTGCCCGAAGGGGATGAGGCAGGAGATGAGCCACCAGGGCAGGATCCTGATCTTGCCCGTCAGCTTACGGACAGATCCGAGCAGAAGTCCCGTCCAGATGAAGCCGAAGATAAAGCCCGACAGGATGGACAGGCCCACCTGCACGAAAATGATCTCCTCCCTCTCCTGCTTGACCTCCTCGGTCTCGATCTCGGAGATATCCAGGTTGGGATCGAACTCCTTGAACTGGCGGGCGAGGATGGCGGGGGTGAAGTCGCGGGGGAGCTTGAAGGCTAAGAAGAAGCCTATGACACAGGTGATGCAGACGATGAAGGGGACCACCAGGTTGGCGAAGTTGTAGACCGTGGCGGCCTCCTCAGCGGAGACGACGGCGTCGGTAGCCAGGCCGTAGAGCTTACGGTAGGCCTCGGAGGAGTCGGTGGCCCAGGTGAAGCCCTTCTCCTTGGAGAGGAAGATGTTCTTGATGTACTCGTAGACCAGGGAGCCCGAAATGGCGCCCACGATGGAGGTGGCTACGGCGTTGCCCGCGAAGTACATGGCGGAGTGGTTCTTCCCCGTCAGCCGCTCCTCCACGCAGGAGATCTGGGCGGGGGCCAGGTAGGGCATCATGAAGAAGGCGCCGATGGACCAGCTGGCACCCAGACCGCCCAGGATACCGATGGCGATCTTGAGGGTGGTGTTCCCCTCTCCCAACACGAAGCGGGAGGCGAGAAAAAAGGTCATGATGGCCACGGCGAAGGCCAGGAGACAGGACTGATAGGTAGCGCGGACACCGTAGCGAGCCTTGGACTTATTGAAGAGGTAGAGCATGATGGGCACAGGGGCGAAGGCGCAGGTATTGAGCAGGGCCATCTGGAGGCTGTTCATGCCCATGCCGCCGATAATCATGCCGTTCATGCCCGATAGGAACATCTGCATACCGAAGAAGGTACAGCAGTTGACGTAGAGCCAGCGGCGGAAGATCTTGTTTTTGAAGGTCAGGCGCAGAGACTCGCCCAGGGTGATCTTCTCGGGGGACAGGCCCTCGTTCTCGGGGTAGCCGTACTTCTTGCCCTCCTTGATGAGGAAGAGGGGGATGAGCATGGAGAGCATGAGGGGGGTGCAGGCGAAGACCAGGGTGTGGATGTGCATATCAAAGGCCTTCAGAAGCACGGGGACCAGGGCGTAGACCAGGCAGTAGGAGATGGTGTCGAAGAAGGACTTATAGCCCGACACGCGGAGCCTCTGGGGCTCGTCCTCGCAGACCGAGGAGAGGGAGCCGTAGAAGGCGATGAGGCACATGGTGTAGCTGGCGAAGAAGATGAGGTTCCAGAAGAAGACCCAGACCGTGTTGAACAGGCTGTACTCGGCCTGAACGGGCATGACCCAGGACAAAATGAAGCTCACCAGCATGGGGAGGAAGCAGACCGCGATGGCGGGACGGCGGCGGCCCCACTTGGTGGAGAGGGTATCGGTGATATAGGCGAAGGGGATGTCGATGAGGCCGTCGAAGACCTTGCCCAGGGCGTAGAGGATGGGGAACAGGGCGGGGAGGATGAAGCAGAAGCCGGGCAGGATGGCCTGGAGCTGCTCGCCTGCCTCCAGGGCGGCGGGGTTCAGGGCGTCGGAATAGTAGGAGCCCATGAGGACCATGAGGAAGTTGGGGCCAAAGCCCGAGAACGCAAAGAGGAATTCCTTCCATTTGGTGTTCAGTGATCGTACCATGTTGACTTTCCTTTCGTCAGGGTGGCGTCACGCCGTTTCAATGATTGCGGATGTAGGCGGTGAAATCTTGGACCGTAAAGAGGGATGCGCCCTCGGCGTAGAGATCGTCGATACCAAAGCGGGTCTTGATCTCGCTCTGGAGGGCGAAGTATTCCAGGCTGGTGCCGCCCAGTTGGTTGAAGAAGTGGGCGTCCGCGGGGATCTCACAGACGGGGCGGTCCAGGGCGGCGGCGAAGCATTCCCGCACCTCGGCCTCCAGGCCTGACAGGCGCTCCTCCACGCGGCGGTCAATGCCGCTTGCGTCAAAGGCGGCCATCTCACCGCTTGCCACGCCCCTGGCGATGCGGGAGCGGGAGAGCTTGATCTCACCGCCACGCAGGAGAGGCTCGTAGGTCATCAGCACGCGGCTGACGGCCCGCTCCAGCTTGACGGCGGCCAGAGCTCCTGTCAGCTCGTCGTGGATAGCGCGCAGTCCCTCGGCGGAGTATCCCCCGCGGAGGGAGGCCAGTAGGGTGATCTCCCCCGTTGCGGCCTTGAAGAGGCAGACCTGCTCCACCCCCTTGACGGCGATGCCCGCCTCGGCCAGGACGGGATTGATGTTCTCGCCGTCGGGGCCGATGAGGAGGTCATCGCGGCGGCCCTTGATGTAGTAGCGGCCGTCCTTCTCCTCAGCCAGGTCTCCCGTGGCGAACCACTCGTCGAAGTCGGTCTCGGTGACGGTATCACCTTGGATGATGCGGGCGGCGCGTGTCTTGCTCTTGACCAGCAGCTCGCCGTCCTCGCTTATGCGGCACTGGGTGGTATGGAAGGGGGCGCCGATGGAGGCGGTGTTGAGGGTCTTACGCTTGTCCGAGAACTCCACCGAGGTGATGCCCAGCTCGGTCATGCCGTAGCCATTGGCCAGGTGGTAGCCGATGCCGTTGAAGAAGGCCAGGGTCTCGGCGCTGATGTGACTGCCCCCCGAGATGAGGAATTGGATGCTGTCTCCGAAGAGAGCTTCCCGCACCTCGCGGAGGGCCTTTCTCGCGATGGTGTCGCCGATTTTACCCAGCCGGTTGACGGTTCGGGTGGCCTTTTGGAACTTTCGGTAGGTCTTATCTCCGCGGCTCACGATCTTGCGGGTGGCGGCCTTGCAGACACCCTCCCAGACCATGGGGACGGCGAAGATGTGGGTGACCTTGTGCTTTTTCACGGTGTTCTGCACCGTGGCGGGATTCAGGTCCTTGGGGAAGACGAAGGTACGGCTGAAGAAGCCGAACCAGAGGTAGACGGCTATGAAGCCGAAGACGTGGCAGAGGGGGAGGAGCATGAGGTGCTTCAGCTCGCCCTCGTAGTGGTGTCCGATGGAGGGACAATGCCTGAGGATCTCCAGGCTGTCGCAGACCTGGTGGTAGAAGCTCTCTCCGTTGTAGGTGCAGAGCTTGACCCGCTCGGAGGTGCCCGAGGACATGAAGGTGACCTCCGAGCCGAAGGGAACGGGCTCGAATGCTTCCCCACTCTCGGTATTGATCTCTGCCACCGTATAGGTGGGCACCGAGAAGGAGCGGCTGTCGGATATCACGGCGGCGATGCCGTGGTCGGCGATGACCGACTCCAGGACTGCGTCGGGCAGGCGGGTATTCATGAGCAGGATATGGTAGCCGCACTTGAGCAACGCCCAGAAGCAGGTGATCCAGGCAGGGCTGTTCTGGGCGTAGAGGCCCACCGTACTGCCTGCGGGGATGCCCTTCAGCGTCTTCTGAACGGTGGGCGCCACCGCCTCGATGCGGGCGTGGGCCTCGGCGTAGGTGGTCTTCTTCACGCGGTAGCCGTCGGTGACCTCAATCATGGTGTTGTCCGACTCGGCGAACATGTAGGCGTACAGGGTCTCCATGGTATGGGCCTCGCGGCTGAAGCGGGTGAGCTTGTCGGTGACATACTCTTCAATGGTGTTGAAATTTCGGATATTTCGGAGTTTCATGATCTCTCCATATGCAAAAAAATACGCAAATTGTCGATGTGTGTCGTAATCAGAATTATTATATCACAGAACCTTCACAAAATCAAGAGTAACAGGGGATATTTTTTGAGACTTTTTGATTCGTCAACCATCCTGTTTTTGTTTGTGGCGGAAGACTTTTCCGCGGCTTCGGTCCATATTATGAAAAACTCCCAACAGATACAACCGAACACCTCGATATTTGGAGGTTTAGACTATTGCTTTTTTGCTTCTCCTGTGGTATACTGGTACGGTCGAATTCTATGCGCCGCGGCGCTGACAGTGAAGTCGAAAAATTCTGTAGATAAAGGAAAAAAACGCCATGAAGAAGATCATTTGCAAGGTCGAGTACGACAC
This sequence comes from Clostridia bacterium, assembly GCA_017626655.1. The sequence continues at coordinate 5,868 of JAGAIH010000122.1, forward strand.
CGAGGCCTCCACCCTCGTGGCCAAGTACACCGAGGGCAGCTTCGGCGATCCCGCCGGCTTTGAGGAGACTCTGTACGTCACCGAGGGCGGTAAGTACTTCCTCTACGTCAACGGCGGCGAGGAGTCCATCCACGCCAAGGAGGACATCAAGCGTGTCTCTCCCGCGAAGGCCGAGGAGTGGAAGGCAGAGCATAATCTGTAATGCCGTACACAAAGAAAACGGGGCTTTTCGGAGCCTCGTTTTTCTTTATATTTTTTCTCCCAATCTATTGACTTTATTTCCCTTTTATGCTATAATGTAATCAATAGAACCGTTTACGCCACCGTAAGAAAGGAGTCCGTCATGCCAGATATGGATGAGAACCGCTATCACCTTGTTGAGACCACGCCCGGAGAGGAAGCCTACTACGCCGCTGAGGCGGAGCGGATGGCCGACGCCTATCGGGTACGGGGGCGGATGATCTCCCTTTTGGGTATCCTGACCTCCCTCGCGTTCTGCCTTCTCATCCCCGCCTGGTACGGGGGCCTCGCGGAGCGATTTCCCCCCATCGCCGCGCTGGTGGTCGGCGCTCTGCTCTCCCTGTTCGCCATTCCCTGCCATCTGCTGGGGGGCAGTAAGGACGTGATCTCGGTGGGGTGGGTGAGATCCCTGCTCTACCTGGTGGGGATCGCGATCAACACGGCGGGCACTTCCCTGTGCATGACGGCCTACTACCTCCATCTCGGCAAGCTTCCGACCTACGGGGAGCTGCTCTTGGGCTTCATCGCGCCTGTGTTCCTGTTCGGTCTGGTCTGCATATTGATCCAAGTAAAGCCCGACCGCTACGGGCTTTGGACGGGAGGCACCTGTCTTCTGGCGGTGGCTCTGATCGTGGTCAGCATTGTGTTCTGGGTGAGGAGCGACAGCAAGGTGCTGTTCAGCTTTGGCTTCTTCGATCTGCTCTGGACTCTGATCGCGGTGATCGCCCTCCACGTGGCCTGCTCCGACGAGGAGTCGCCCTGGTTGCGGTTCTCCTCCTTCGCCGCCTTCGGGGTGCTGATGGCGGTGGGGAGCATTGTGCTCATCATCCTGGTCTGCGCCGCGGGCGGGGACGGGTGCGACTGCGGCGGGGACTGCTGTGACTGCGGGGACTGCGGTTGCGGGGGGACGGAGAACGGGAAGGCCGCCGCGAAACGGAAGAAATGATCGGGATATGGAAAACGGTACGTCCGAGGGTGGGCGTACCGTTTTTGTTATTCAGTTGAAGTAGACTGTTTTCCCCGTCCGCGCCGACTCATACACCGCGCAGACGATCTCCACCGCCTTTAGGGCATCGGCGGGCATGACCTGGGGGTCGCGGCCGTCCAGCACTGCGGCGATCATATCCTCCACCACGTGGTCGTGACCGAATTTACGGGCGGCATCCTCGGGAATGGCGGTGAGGTTGCCGCCGCCGTAGCGGGCCAGCATCTCGGCCTCCTCGGCGTCCTCGTCGGTGGCGTCCTTCATCTTCCAGGTCTTGAGGCAGTCGGCGTCGGCCTCCACGGTGCCACCCGTGCCGTAGAGCATGATCTCGGTGGAGATGCCGGGGTAGGCGCAGGTGGTGCTGACGAAGGTGGCCACGGCGCCGCTTCTGAACTTGATGAGGGAGGCGGTGGTGTCCTCGGTTTGGATATCGTGATTGTAGATGCCCATATGGGAGGTGACCGACTCCACCTCGCCCATGAGCCACTGCATGAGGTCCACGGTATGGACCGACTGGTTCATGAGGGATCCGCCGCCGTCCATCTCCCAGGTGCCCCGCCAGCCGCCGTTGTCGTAGTAGGCCTGGTCGCGGTACCACTTGACCCCGAAGGTGCCGAGGATGAGCTTGCCCATGCGGCCGCTCTCAACGGCCTGGCGGATGGGGTACATATCCACGTTGAAGCGGTTCTGATGCACCACGCCGCAGGTCATGCCGGTGCGGACGCGGGCCTCCTCGATGAGGCGGGCGCGGTCGGGGGTGATGTCCAGGGGCTTTTCCACCAGGACGTGCTTCCCCGCCTCCATGGCGCGGACGGCGAAGTCGGCGTGCATGGCCGAGGGCAGGCAGATGCTGATACACTCCACGCGGTCATCCTTCAGCATCTCCTCAAAGTCGGTATAGGTGGTGACGCCGGGGTACTTTTTCGCGGCCTTGGCCAGCTTCCTCTCGTTGAGATCGCAGACCGCCACCAGATCGGCGCGGTCGGAGGCGTAGGCGGCGTCGGCATGGGCCATACCGATACCCAGGCCGAGGACGGCATAACCGAGTTTTCTTTGGGAGGTAGACATAGTTGATATTCCTTTCTTTTGGAAAGAGTTTTTGATTTCAAATTTGGGTTTGTCGGTGTGACGGAACAGAGTAGAATTGGGTAGGGTGACTACTCATCCGTCACGCTTCGCGTGCCACCTTCCCTCACAAGGGAAGGCTTTCGTAGTGTGTCTTTCGTTCTCTTAAAACCGAAAACACACTGATGCCTAAGGGTTTTTAGCTCGACGAGAAACACACTGCATAAGCCTTCCCTTGTGAGGGAAGGTGGCACGCCCAAAGGGCGTGACGGATGAGTAGCTACCGAGAAACATACCGATTTGTTCCGTCAAACAGTTCGATAAACCCCAATTTATCTCTTCACCGCCATCATGACCATCCTCTCACACAGCTCGTCATACCCGATCCCCACGGCGGCGGCGGCCTGGGGGAGGAGGCTGGTGGGGGTCATGCCGGGGAGGGTGTTGGCTTCCAGGCACCAGGGGGTGCCGCTTTCGTCCAGGATGAAGTCGAATCTCGCGTAGCCGCGGAGGCGGAGGGCCTCAAAGCCCTTACGGGTGGCGGCCTCCAGGGCGACGGACTCCTCCTTCGTGAGTGGAGCGGGGCAGATCTCGGTGGTCAGACCGGCCTGGTACTTGTTCTCGTAGTCGTAGAAGCCCGAAAGGGGGATGATCTCCACGGCGGGGAGGACCTCGCCGCCCAGGTAGCTGACGGTCAGCTCACGGCCTGTGATGCGGCGCTCGGCCAGGAGGGTGGTCTCGTAGGCAGCGACCTTGGCGATGGCGTCGGTCAGCTCCTTTCTGTTTTCGGGCATGGACACGCCTACCGAGGAGCCGCCCGAGCAGGGCTTGACCACCACGGGGTAGCCCACCTCGGCCTCGATGCGGTCGGCGGTGGCCTCTACGCCCTCGGTGAGGTCGCAGAAGACCCAGGGAGCGGTAGGCACGCCCGCGCGGGTCAGGAGCTGCTTGGTGAGGTCCTTATCCATGGCCAAAAGGCTTCCCGCGTAGCCGCTTCCCGTATAGGGGATGCAGGCCATGTCCAGGTAGGCCTGGAGCTGGCCGTTCTCGCCCACGTCGCCATGGAGGGCGATGAAAACGGCGTCGGCCTCGGCGCAGAGGGCGGGGATGCTCTCGGCCATACGGCGGTCGCCTCGGCCCGAGGCGGTCTTGATGGCCTCCAGGTCGGGGACCGAGCGGCTGACCTTATAGGGCTCGATGGGACTTGTGGTAAAGGCGGGGGCAGAGCCGTCCAGGGCCTTGCCCGTGTAGAGGTCTACAAGGCAGACCTCGTGGCCGCGGCGGACCAATGCTCCCGCGATGAGGGAGCCCGAGGACAGGGAGACGTCCCGCTCGTGGGAGAGTCCGCCTGCCAGTACGGTGATTTTCATGGGTCGGATTTTCCTTTCGGTGTATCGATACCGCCAGTATATGCGAAGGACACCTCTAAAAACTCATCGTGCGGTGAGCGGCGAGAAGATTTTTCGTCAGTCCAAGCCAAAGATCCGCGCGTATAGTTGACCCTATACGAAGGATCTTTGTGACGAATGACGGAAAAGATTCCGCCGATTCGCCGTGCGAGGAGTATTTAGAGATGTCCTTCAGTCGGCGGGGATGGTGATTCTGGTGACGCGGTCATTCCCACCCAGGTCGCGGAGGATCTCCACCTCGGCGCGGGGGAGGTACTCGGTCGCCAGGGCCTTCAGGTCCTCAGCCTGGTCAAAGGCCATTTCCAGGAGGATGAAGCCGCCGGGCTTGACCAGGGGGGCGTAATCCCGCAGGATGGCTCGGTAGAAGGTCATGCCGTCGGCGCCGCCGTCCAGGGCGGCGTAGGGCTCGCTTTGAACCTCGGGGGCGAGGGCGGGGATATCGGCGGTGGGGACGTAGGGGGGATTGGAGAGGATGGCGTCGTAGGGGGCGCGGGGAGCGAGGGCTTTGAGGCCGTCTGCCAGGAGGTCGGCTTGGATGGGGGTGAAGCGATCACTCACACCGTTTTGGGCGGCGTTTTCGCGGGCCAGCTTCAGGGTCTCGGGGTACAGCTCCAGGGCGTCGGCGGCGGTGTCGGGGCGGTTCACCAGGGTGGCCACGGCGATACAGCCGCTGCCTGTACAGAGATCGGCGAAGCGGGCGTTTTGAGGGAGCAAACGAATGGCAGCCTCCACCAGGATCTCGGTATCGGGTCGGGGGATGAGGCAATGCTCGTTGACCGTGAAGGGACAGCCGAAGAACTCCCATTCCCCCAGGATGTACTGGAGAGGCTCTCGGTTCAGGCGGCGTGACACCGCCTCGTTCAAGGCGGGGGAATCGTATTGGCGGTCGCGGTCGGTCATGAGGGAAGCGCGGGCGGCGTCCGCAAAGGTCTCCAAAAGGAGCGCGGCCTCATAGGCGGGGGTATCAATGCCCGCGTCCTCCAGGGCTTGGGTCAGGGATCGGTAAGAATGGGCCATGGCCTCTCCTTTCATGAGTCCGTATTCTGCTTTAGTATAGCAGATTCCTGTCCTAAATGAAAGGGGTATTTTGTAACATTTTTCCTTGTTCTCTTGTCAGTTTGCACACAACCGCTTTGGGTAGCCTGTGCAAATCCACGAAATTTATTTTTTTCGGGAAATAGGGGTCTTTCCCCTTTGCCAAAATCCCGATTTTGTGCTATAATGTGTACGGATAGATCCTTTCCCGCTCCTAAGCGGGCGATTTGGAGGTGATTTCATGTTGCATTCGGTCCTGTCCCTGCTTGCGGCACCCGTTCGAACGGTTCACACTGAGGAGCTTTCTTGGGGTGTGATTATTACCGAGTTGGCCATTGCCTTTCTGCTGATCGTCATGATGTTGATCTTCCGCCGTCGGATCCTCAAAATCCTTTGTGCTTGCGGCGCCGAGATCTGCTTATTCTGGGCCTGTAATCTCTTTTTCGGTCCTGATTCTCTCATCACTCAGATCATGCGTTGGGTCACCGCCGCCGTGGCCTGTATTGTAACCGTATCTATCGTCAACCGCATCAATTGGGGTAACCTCCGCGGCAAACGAGATCTCTAATATCCTCGAATCCCTGCCTGTCGGCGGGGATTTTTTCCTTGAAGGCGGGTTTTCCTCTTGACTTCCCTGCCCCTTTGTGCTATACTGTTGTCAATGAATTTTTCCCTACCGAAAGGAGATCCTACCATGATAGGAAAGAATACCTGGCTCATCCCCGACGGCTACATGAGCGACACGGCCAAGGGCGAGTTCGTCAGCCACGAGGCCGTCTGCGTGCTGAACCTGTCTGGCGAGACCGCTCACGTCAGCATCACCATCTACTTCGAGGACGCCGAGCCTCTGCGGGGCTTTACCGCTACCTGCGAGCATGAGCGCACCAACCACATCC
>JAGAIH010000123.1 GCA_017626655.1 Clostridia bacterium
AACTTTAAAAAAGCATTGATAAATAAGATTATTATTTAAAAGTTTTGGGGATTCTTAAGGGACTTTTTCAAAAGTCCCTTAAGCGGGTCCAGGGCAGAGCCCTGGCCGACAAACCCAAATTTGAAGGATAACTGACCAAATACACAAAAAAACCGACGGTCTTTGTCAGCCGTCGGTATTCTTTTACGCTTGGGGCGGGGTCAGCATGGCCTCGCGGGTCTGGGCGTCGGCGGTCTCCAGCTTGCGGAGGCTGTCCAGGTCCAGGCACAGCACCCCCTCGTGCCACAACGGCACGCACTTCTCCGAGACTCCTCGGTAGGCGTTGTGCCTGTCCTCTCCCCGCAGCTCCATGGTCAGGGCGTGGGGGTGGGGGTAGAACAGGTAGACCCGAATGACCCCCGCGGGGGCCATGAGGAACACCCGATCCACGGGGCGGGGGAGGCATTTGCGGTAGCCGAAGTCGTACATCATGACCCCGCGGGCGGTGGGGAAGAGGTGGTTGGTCTTGGCTTGCCAGCGGTCCATGTCCCCGATGCAGTATTCGGTGGTCTTACGGAGGGTGGGGATGACCTTGACCGCCAAGGTGCAGGCGGGCTCTCCCGTGTCGGGGTGGGGCAAGTCCACCAGGAAGTCGTAGCGCAAGCGTCTCCCCCAAAGCCACCACAAGGGATGGCGGGGGCGCAGAGCGAGCCTTCCCTTTCGGCGGTCGGCGGTGAGCTTGGCCAGCAGAAAGACCCGCTTGACCAGGTAGCGCGCCACCCACCACACAAGGACCAGGACCAAAGCCCCCAGCAGGAACAGCCCGATCCAGATCCAGCCGTTCATACGGTCCAGCCAGGGTCTCATGGGCACACCCATCTTTCCTGCCCATCGTTGTAGACCACCAGGATCACGGGGGTCTCCCCCATGACCACGTCGGGGATACAGCCGCTGTCGGCCATGGCCTTCATGGTGGCGGGGATGAGACAGCCTGTAGAGCCCGCACGAAGGTAAGCGGTGCGCCCGTCCACGTGGTCGGGGATACGGTTGACGGTGCGGCCGATCAGAGCCTTGATGGGTCCCCCAACGGCCCCCATGGCGGCGGGGACCAGTGACCGCAAAGCGGCCTCCCATCTGTCCCACTCGGCAAAGGGCATGGCGGGGATATCCAGTCGGATCTCACCGTCCCCATCGCGGTGGAGGATGTGCATCTCCTCAAATTCCGGGACAAGCTCGTAGATACGATGATCCGCGGGCTTGACGGTGTCGGTCATGAAGGAGGCGTACAACTTCAGGATCTCGTTGAGACCGAAGGAATACTTCATTCTCCCGTAATTCCAATGGGTAGTTCCGAAAAAGGATTGGTAGTCCATCATCATGGCCATCTGCATGGGCAGCCCTCCCTCACGCTCCGGGGGCTTGACGAAATTGATCTTCACAGGCCCCGAGCAGCTGTACTTGTGAGCATAAAGCTCCGTACCGTATTCGTACACCGTCCCCGTGGCCAGCCAACAGCCGCCGTTGGGGCGAGGAGGAGGGGTCATGTCAGGCTCCCGCATATTCATCTCGGGAGAAAACAGCAGGTTACCGATCATCTGATTGGCCAGCATCAAACGGAAGGTGGCGGTCTGCTTGGGGGAATAGGTGCGGGTGGCCGAGGTCTCATCCGCCCACAAGGGTGCCAGGCCCTCCTCCATCACCCGCCACAAAGCGGGCGCGATCTGGGCGGCCAAGGCCTCCTGGGCTTCCACGTCCCCGAAGCCCTCTTCCTCGGTTTGCATGAAGATGCGGGTGTAGACCAGTCCCCCGGGGGTACGCCCCATCATCTCTCCGCGTACCAGGATATCCACCTCATACTCCACATAAGGGGTAGGGATCCCCAAGGCCGCCGAGAGGTCGCGGATGCTGATGGGCTTCTCATAGGCCAGCACCAGGATGTTCTGGGCGATCAGAGACTCCACGTAGCAAAAGGGTTCCCCCTTTTGGCTAACATTGCCCCAGATCCCGATGGTCACTCGCTTGGGCGCGTAGGACACCTCGCTGTAGGGGCGGGTGTCGGCGGTAAAGTTCTTCTGTTCCTTCTGCATAGCTTCTCCTGCGGCTCTGACCGATGGGGGCGTGGTCTCCCCCTGTAGGTGCTTGGTGACGGTCTCCTTCATCTGCCCCCGCCCGTCGGACAGGCGGGATTTCACGGTGCCCGCGGGAACCCCCAGGGCCTTCGCGATGGTCTCCACCCGCTGTCCCTTGACGTAGTGGCGGTACACCACCTCGCGGTAGATGGCCGCCAGCCGCCCCAGGGCCTTCCGCACGGCCTCCTCCTCCAAAAGGATCTGCTGACGCTCCTCGGGGTCTGTGTCGTCGGGGACCGTCTCCAGAATGGTCCCGTCGTCGCTCATCTCCACCTCACGGCGGTACTTACGGCGCAGGTAGTCGCAGAGCCGCCGCTCGAACACGGTACGGAGATACCCCGCCGTGTTCTCGATCCGCTTCCCTGCCCGCAGATCCTGCATCCAGGCCAGCACCGTATCCGAGACCACCTCGTCGGCCTCGGCGGCGTTGCGGGCGCGGGTGTAGGCGTAGCGGGTCAGCTCCAGGTAGGCCTCGTCAAAGGCGGGAGTGTCCAGGATATCCGTTATGGGGTGGGGGGTAGGAATATCGGTCATAGTCGCGCCTCCTTTCTTGCCCTTACTGTCGCAGGGATGAGGGGATGGTTGGGTGTTTCGGGAAAAATCGTTATTTATCGGCAAGTTTTTTTCAAATTTGGGTTTACCGGTGGGTTCGTTTCCCCGTTCTCCAAATATCAGAGTGGGGTGAGGGGCCCCCGCGGGGGTTTCCAAGATGGTTACGGGTCTCGGTTCGTGTAGCTTAAACTTTCAAGCCACATCAATGTACTTGGGTATCAGTAACTTAAACCCATTTTATGTTTTTTCAGAAAGTTTTAGGGGATTCTTAAGGACCCTCGCAAACTTCGCCGTAGGCGAATTTGACCCGAGCGAAGCGAGGAGGTTTTCAAAAGGGTCCTTAAGCCGCCGGAGGCCGTTCCCCTATAAACCCCAATTTGCAACCAAAGCTCTTTCAAAAAAGGGGAGACCCGAAGGCCTCCCCATGGGAAAACGGAAAATTACAGACCGCGCTTGACGTAGGTGGTGTGCAGGATCTCGTGAGCCTTGTGGCTGTTGGGAGCGCCCAGGAACTCGTCGTAGATCTTCTGGACAGCCAGGTTGTCCTGGGACTTGCGGACGTCGGCGTTGGCGTCGTCGTTGTAGAGGACGGCGGCGCGGACGGCGCGCAGATCCATGTTCATGCGGACGGAAGCGGGCTGAATGGGCTGACCGCCGCCGTTGACACAGCCGCCGGGGCAACCCATGATCTCGATGAACTGGACGTCCAGCTCGCCGTTCTTGACCATGTTCAGGAGCTTCTTGGCGTTGCCGGTGCCCGAAGCAACGGCCACGTTGACAGTCAGATCGCCAACCTTGTAGGAAGCGGTCTTGATGCCCTCGACGCCGCGGACCTCGTTGAACTCCAGCTTCTCCAGCTTCTTGCCGGTGATGACCTCAGCGGCGTAGCGGAGAGCG
>JAGAIH010000124.1 GCA_017626655.1 Clostridia bacterium
GACCGCCATCCACGCGGGCGAAGCCATGTCCGAGGAGACCCTGGACGCCGCCCTGGACCGCCTCCTGGCCTTCGCCAACGCCTGCGCGGCGGGGGCTTCCGCCACCGTGTCGGAGGAGACCGCCGAAGAGCCTGCCTTTATGGACGGATCCACCACTGACGAAGAAAAGACGGTCGATATCGGTGGGCCTTCCACCACTAACGACCAAGATGGGCCCGATACAGATACGGAATCCCCCACCGAGCCTACGGAGACCGCTCCCATAGAGCCTCCCTTCGACACCGCCACCGACCAAAGACCCACCGCCCCGCCCGACTCCCTCCGACAGAGAGCCCTGGACGGCGCCACGGTGCTTTTGGAGAACCGCGACAAGCTCCTCCCCTTGACCAAGCCCACCCGTGTCTGCATCCTGGGCGATATCGCCCGCGAGGGAGAGGACGTCCTCCCCCTGGCCAATGCCCTGACCGCCCACGGCCACACCTACCTGGGCTTCGCCCGCGGCTACGATCCTGCCCTGGACCGAGACGACCGCCTCACTGCCGAGGCATTGGCCATGGCGGCCCAGGCCGACGTGGTCCTCCTCTTCGCGGGGACCCAAACAGGCCGCTCCCGCCTCCCCGCCGCCCAGCTGGCTCTGCTAGATGAGGTGGGACACCTGGGCAAGAAGACGGTGGTGGTCCTCTCCTCCGAGATCGCCCCCGGCGTGGGCTTCCTCCGTACCATGGTCACCCCCGTGGCGGGCCTGCTCCTCACCCCCCTGTCGGTGAAGGGCGCCGCTCTCCACGCCGTGGAGACCCTGTTGGGTGACCGCGCCCCCCTGGGACGCCTGACCGAGACCCTCACCGATCCCGCCGACCCCGCCGCCGACCGCCGCGGCTACAAGGTAGGCCCCTTCGTGGGCTACCGCTACTACGATACCGTCGGCCTGGGCGCGGTCTACCCCTTCGGTCACGGTCTGAGCTACACCAAGTTCCGCTACTCCGCCCTGAAGGTCGACCCCCAGGGGGCTGTTACCTTCACGGTCCAAAATGTGGGCAAGCGGGCAGGGGTCGCCATCCCCCAGGTCTACCTGGGGATCAAGGGCTCCACCGTCCTGCGCCCCCAAAAGGAGCTGATGGGCTTCGCCTATATCCCCCTGCAACCCATGGAGGAGCGAACGGTCACCCTCTCCTTCGGCGATCCCCTCTACCTGTCCGCGGGCATCCGCGAGCAGGGAAGCTACCGCCTGTTCGTGGGAGAGTCGGTGGCCGATATCCGCCTGACCGCCGACTGCAAGGCGGGGGAGGGCGCCCTGCCCCCCGACGGTGCCAAGCCCCACGAATACCTCCCCACCGTCACCAACATCCTCACTGAACGCTACGTATTGGAGGCTGAGTATACGCCTATGAAACCCTCACTTCGGAACCTGCTCTTCGGCATCGCCGCCATGATCCTGGCGGTGAGCGTCAAGATCTACGATATCGTCTCCGTCTCGAACTCGGTGTTCCTCAGCATCGTGGCGGGACTTTTGGCCGTGGGCGCGGTGTTCTTCTTTGTCCTGGAGCTGACCGACCGCAAAAAGCAGTTCGCCCGTGAGCGGGCCGCCCTGGAGGAGGCCAACGCCGCCCTTTTCGCCGAGGCCGACGATATCCCCGTCCCCTCGGCCGACGCCCTCTTTGAGCTGACCGCCGAAGCCGGTGACGAAGCAGACGGCGAGCAGACCAAGGCCCCCGCCGACGAGTTCGACCATTTCCTGGACGCCGATAAGACGCTGACCTTCCCCGTGGCCGCCGCCGCCATCTCAGCCCTGGCCGCCGAAAAGGGCCTGGGGATCTCCCCCTCCACCGCACAGAGCCTCCTGGCCGCCATGTCTGCCTCCCGCTTGATGGTGTTGAAGGATGTGAGCGAGGAGCGTTTCACCGCCCTGACCGCCCTGCTCTGCGAGTATTTCGGTACCCCCCACGCCGTGGATGCGGTGGACGACAGCTACACCGACGAGGCCGCCCTGCTCTACGGTCAAAGCGAGGCCGGGGAGACGGTCCCCCGCGGTGCTTTGGAGGTCATCGAGGCTGCCCGCCGCGATCCCCGCTCCATCCACTTTGTCAATCTGTCCGCCGTGACCTTTGCAGGCATTTCGGACTACTTCGTCCCCTACGCCCGCTATGCCCGCGCCCCTCACACCGCCTGCTCGGTCACCGCCCGCGACACCGAGGGGAGCGAGGTTGCCTACCTCCTGCCCGAGAACCTGTGGTTCGTGCTGAACCTCCGCGAGGGCGAGGGGCTCCACCTCCTGCCCGATTACATGGCCGAGGTGGCCGCGGTCCTGACCCCCGTCCTGGAGACGGCAGAGCCTACCTCCACCCACGCCGAATTCGCTCCCTTCCGCTACGGCCAGATGCTCTACCTCAGCGACCGCATGAAGGCCTCCTTCGCCCTGGAGGAGGACACCTGGAAGCGCATCGACCGCCTGGAGGCCTACGCCGCCCGCTTCGGTGGCTTCACCCTCACCAACAAGCTCTGGCTGGGCCTGGAGGCCTACCTGGCCGTCCTGCTCACGGGGGAGACCGATCCCGCCGCCGCCCTGGACGAGGCCTTAGCCGCCAAGCTCCTGCCCGCCCTCATCCCCGCCCTGTCGGGAAAGATCCCCGCCGAGGAGCGGAGCTTCACCGAGACCCTGGACGCCATCCTGGGGGATGGCAACACCCCGATCTGCCGCAAGACCGTCAAGGAGTCGGGGGCAGACCTCACCTGACACCCAAGGGAGGCATTCCATGCAACATCTGATCCATCCGACCGCCGCGCTCCTCTTCGGGGAAGGGGGCCTGCCCGCCCTCCTGACCTCGGGGACCGCCATCGTGGTCTACATCTTCCTCATACTCACCGTCATCGCCGTCCTGGTGCTGGTGGTGCTTTGGGGCGGCCGTGAGAAGAACCCGCCCAAGGGGGAGACAAAGTCCCCCGCCCTCGACGGCACCGCTCTCCCCTTTACCGAGGGAAAGGACTCCGCGGACACTGCCGTCGGCCGCTTCTGTATGCTGACCCGCATCGAGGAGAACCGCCACCGCTACGGCCATCCCCGCTACGATACCACCGTCACCCTGGATCGCTTCTGCGAGGACTTCCGCAACTACGCCGCCTACCAGTTGAAGCTCTACTATGACATCGACGATATCCGCCGCTTCATCGCGGGCATGGCGGTATCCAAGATCCTGATCCTCCAGGGTATGTCGGGTACGGGTAAGACCTCCCTGGCCCACGCCTTCGGCGAGTTCGTGGACAACCGCTCCACCGTCATCCCCGTCCAGCCCATGTGGAAGGAGCGCACCGACCTCATCGGCTACTACAACGAATTCACCAAGCGATTCAACGAGACCTTGCTTCTCGAAAAGATGTACGAGGCTAACTACTCCGGCGATATGTACGTCACGGTGCTGGACGAGATGAACATCGCCCGCGTGGAATACTATTTTGCCGAGTTCCTCTCCCTCCTGGAGCTGCCCAACCCCGAGGAACGCTACCTCACCGTGGTTTCCGACACCTGGCCCGGCGACCCCGCGGGACTCAAGGACGGCCGCATCAAGCTCCCCGTGAATATGTGGTTCATCGGCACCGCCAATAACGACGACTCCACCTTCGCCATCTCGGATAAGGTCTACGACCGCGCCATGGTCCTGGACCTGGACCGTAAGAGCGAGCGCTTCGTGGCTCCCAAGACCAAGCCCCTCCACATCTCCGCCGACCATTTCGCCAAGCTTGCCGACGCCGCCACCAAGGAGTACGCCGTCAGCGCCCGCAACCGCGCCCGCTTGCAGATGCTGGATCAGTACCTCATCGAGCATTTTCACATCACCTTCGGTAACCGCATCATGAAGCAGATCAACACCTACATCCCCGTCTTCATCGCCTGCGGCGGCGACGAGCTGGTGGCCCTGGACGATATCCTGGCCAAAAAGGTTATCCGCAAGCTGGAGACCCAGAACCCCATCTACCTCCGCGGCGCCGCCGAGGGCCTCCTGGGCTACCTCGACGAGCTGTTTGGTCCCGACCGCATGACCGCCTGTAAGGAGGCCATCCAAAGACTCCGCCGTAACGCGTAACCGAACTCTCACAAGACCCTATTTGAAAGTTTTGGGAGATCCCCAAGGACCTTTTTTCAAAAAGGTCCTTGGGCGGGGTCAGGGGCAGAGCCCCTCGTTTCCCCATCCCCCCAAGAAAGGAGCCCGCCATGAACCCATCCGACGCCTACTATCGGGCGCTTCTGGCCTACAAAAAGCTCACCGCCGAGCAGAGAGACTGCCGACGGGACAGCCATACCTTTGCCGAGGCCGAGGGCACCCGCCGCATCACGGTGTCCCGAGTGGACTGCACCGTGGACGAGGCCTGGATCAATGCCATCGAGGCGGGGCTCATCCACATCGAGAAGGCCATCAAGGAGGAGCGGCAGTTCATCTACTCCAACGGGGAGGTCATCCTCATCGAGAAGGTCAAGCAGGTATCCAAGGACTCGGTGGAGCATCTGGCCCGCCACGCCGAGCTGATTACCCGCGCCCCCGAGGGGGAGGATCTCATCCCCGATAAGCTCTATACGGTGGAGCGCCTCAGCGACTACGCCGTCTATGAGAACCGCTTCCTCTACATGCTCCTCTGCTACCTGCGGGACTTCGTCACCCTCCGCTACCAGAAGATTCTGGAGCTGACCAACCGCTATGAGGGACACTTGATCCTGGATCGGGAGATTACCTCCTTCGGCCGTACCGTTACGGTGAAGCTGGACCTCACCGACCATAGGCAGGACGACCCCTACCTCCGTGAGCATAACCCCGCCAAGAGCCTCATCGACCGCATGGACCTCATCCTCAAGACCGTGCTGGCCTTCCTGGCCACTCCCCTCATGGAGAGCGCGGGCAAGGCCGCCATGCTCAAGCCCCCCATCACCAAGACCAACGTCCTGAAGATGGACAACAACTTCAAGGGCGCGGTGGCTCTTTACGATTACATCATCGCCTACGAGGGAGACGGCTACACCGTCACCGAGAACACCCGGGAGATCGACCCCTTCGGGGACGCCCTCAAGGAGGATATGGCCGAGGCCGAGCTGCTTTTGGGCGAGCTGACCTACCGCTACGGCCTGGACCTCACCCCCGCCCTCAAGGCAGACCTGGAGCGGGACCGGAACGCCGCCCGTACCGCCGAGCTGAAATCCCGCGCCGACGCCCTGGAGCAGCTCCGCCGTCGCCTGGAGCGGGATGGGGAAGTACCCGAGACCTACATCCTGGAGCTGGAGAAGCTCACCCGCGCCCTCAGGATCGAGCTGGACCGCTTCGACCCCCTCAACGCCGAGCTGGACCGCCGCAAGCAGACCGAGCTGGCCCTCACCGACAAGATGGCCGCCCTCGCCGCCCGCATCGAGGGCTTCGACGAGGAGAGACGGCAGGCCGATGCCGCCTTCGCCCTGGCCGAGCAGGAAAACGAGCAACGCCACCGCCGCGAGCAGACCCATCTCATGGATGCCCAGACCGCCGAGAAGGCCGCCTGGGCCGAGAAAGCCGAGGCTGAGCGGGCCGACCACCGAGACGAGGTGGCCGCTCTCAGGGCCGAGATCGCCCGCAAGCAGGCCGAGATCGACCGCATCTCCGCCGATTACAAGGCCCTGACCGCCGAGAAACGCCTTCTCCACGCCCAGGTCCTGGGCCAGCGAGCCGCCCAAAAGGGAGTCACCCCCGCCGAGATGGAGGCCATGACCGACAAGGACAGCTTCGACGAGCTGGAGCGGGAGCTGGAGGCCTTTACCAAGCTCTACGAAAGGGTCTGGAAGCAGACCAAGCGCAAGATCCGCAAGGATCTTCTGAACCCCAAATACATCAAAGGGCAGAGCGGCAAGCAGTAAGCCGCCCTGAATGGTGCTATGAAACAGAAACTCACCCCAAAAACACGCAAGCGGCTGATCGTCCTGACCGTGGTGCTGGAGCTGATTTTGGCGGCTCTGGTGATCTACGGCATCGCCAGTGGGATCCTGCTGGACTCCCTGGCGGGGGGCATCGTGATCGTCATGCTCCTCCTCATCCCGGTCCTGCTGGTGGCGCTCCTCATCGCCGTGGTCTTTGGCAAGAAGAAGCCTGAACCCGCCGCCGAAGCTCCCGCGCCACGGACTGAGGCCCCCTCCGAGGAGGAAACCGCCGTCGGTCGCTTCTGTATGCTGACCCGCATCGAGGAGAACCGCCACCGCTACGGCCATCCCCGCTACGATACCACCGTCACCCTGGACCGCTTCTGCGAGGACTTCCGCAACTACGCGTCCTATCAACTGAAATTGTACTACGACATCGACGATATCCGCCGCTTCATCGCGGGCATGGCGGTGTCCAAGATCCTCATCCTCCAGGGTATGTCGGGTACGGGTAAGACCTCCCTGGCCCACGCCTTCGGCGAGTTTGTGGACAACCGCTCCACCGTCATCCCCGTCCAGCCCATGTGGAAGGAGCGCACCGACCTCATCGGCTACTACAACGAGTTCACCAAACGCTTCAACGAGACTCTGCTTCTCGAAAAGATGTACGAGGCCAACTACTCCGGGGATATGTACGTCACCGTCCTGGACGAGATGAACATCGCCCGTGTGGAGTACTACTTCGCCGAGTTCCTCTCCCTCCTGGAGCTGCCTGACCCCGAGGAGCGCTACCTCACCGTGGTCTCGGACACCTGGCCCGGCGACCCCGCGGGACTCAAGGACGGCCGCATCAAGCTCCCCGTGAATATGTGGTTCATCGGCACCGCCAATAACGACGATTCCACCTTCGCCATCTCGGATAAGGTCTACGACCGCGCCATGGTCCTGGACCTGGACCGCAAATCCGAGCGCTTCGTGGCCCCCAAGACAAAGCCCCTCCACATCTCCGCCGACCACTTCGGAAGGCTTGCCGACGCCGCCACCAAGGAGTACGCCGTCAGCGCCCGCAACCGCGCCCGTTTGCAGATGCTGGATCAGTACCTCATTGAGCATTTCCACATCACCTTCGGTAACCGCATCATGAAGCAGATCAACACCTACATTCCCGTCTTCATCGCCTGCGGCGGAGACGAGCTGGTGGCTCTGGACGATATCCTGGCCAAAAAGGTCATCCGCAAGCTGGAGACCCAGAATCCCATCTACCTTCGCGGAGCCGCCGAGGGTCTTCTCAATTACCTCGACGAGCTGTTCGGTCCCGACCTCATGACCGCCTGTAAGGAGGCCATCCAAAGACTCCGCCGTAACGCGTAACACGAAAATTTCAAGAAAGGACGGTCACGCCCATGTCAAGAGAAAAGCTCATCCGCGTCCTCTGTATCGCGCTGGTCACCACGGTCCTCGCCCTGGCCTTGATCCTGGTCGTGGCTGTGGCAGGGGGAATGATCGCCTCCCCCTCGGTCCCCGAGGAGGGAGACAGCGGCTTCGAGCCCTCCTTCCCCCAGGGGACCTTCGACTCCGGGGATATCCTGGAGTCCCTGGATCCCGACGACTTCACCCGTGAGCCCCACGGGACCCTCCCCCCCGAGCCCGAGATCACCCTCCCCGAGTGGGAGAGCGACTTCGAGTGGCCGACCCTTCCCCCCACACTGGAGACCGACCCCGACTTCGAGCTGCCCACCCTCCCCGAGGGCTGGGACACCCTGCCCGAGGAGTGGGAGACCCTGCCCCCCGAGTGGGGCGATGCGGGTGACGGCCTGCCCTTCGACCCCGATGACCTGGCAGACCTCCTGGCAGGTCTGAACGGAGAACTGGGACTTCCCCCCGGCGCCCTGGCCGCAGGCGTGGCCTCCCAACTGACCGTCATGGAGATCTACGCCGAGCGGGACGACCGCGTCTACCTGATGATGCAGGCCTTTGGCGACTACACGGGACAGGGCTGGAGCGAGGCGGTCGCCTATCCGGGCGAGTCTTATGGCTACGGCGGGATCTATTGCTATCCCCACTACCACATGGACGCTCTGACACCCTTCATGGGCTACCCCCTCGAGATCACCCCGAAAATGGAGGTCAGCGTCCTTCCGTACTACCTTACCACCCACGGCAGTGATGCGCTGAAGCTGAACAGCGACGTCAAGGCCGAGGGAGACGGCACCCTCCCCTACACCGTCTACTACCGCCCCTACAGCACCTACGCGGGCGCGGATCGGGTGGATCAACTCTTCGCCACCCATGAGCGGGCCTATACGGCCTACGTTACGGAGCGGTACTGCGCCTTAGATCCCACCACGGCGGCCTACATGGACATGATCATCGAGCGGGAGGGCTTTGACAAGGATGACCCCGACATCATCCAAAAGGTAGCCGCCTACATCCAAAACTCCGCTGCCTATAACCTTGCCTACGACCAGAACCTGGACCGCGAGCCCAACGTGGCTCTGGCCTTCCTGGGAGCCTACAAGGAGGGCGTCTGCCGCCACTTCGCCACCGCCGCTACCCTCCTCTACCGCGCCTTGGGCATCCCCGCCCGCTACACCGTGGGCTTCATGACCGACGTCAGCGCGGGGGAGACCACCACCGTCAAGGGCATGGACGCCCACGCCTGGGTGGAGGTCTACGTGGAGGGCTTCGGCTGGCAGTACGTGGAGGTCACGGGCTTCCCCGCAGGGGAGGGACCCACCGAGCCGGGCACGGGTACTGCCCCCGGCACCGGCGGGGACAGTACCGAGCCTCC
>JAGAIH010000125.1 GCA_017626655.1 Clostridia bacterium
ATCCAGTTCATGGCCTTCGAGATCGTCTACGAATAATATTCTCTTCCCTTTGGGGCGGCCGCGGTTGCGGTCGCTCCTTTTTTTTGTAAATTGGGGTTTCTCGAACTGTTCGGCACGATGGCTCGGTTGCCAATGACCCATTGTAGGGAGCGACGCCCTCGTCGCTCCGCAACCTGAAAATTGCCCATATCTATTGTCAGATATATATGATTCGCCTTTACACCCAAAACATATTGGTATGTTCCATGTGGCGGAGCGACGGGGGCGTCGCTCCCTACGGGTGTTTGTGCCAACCGAAACACACCGACAAACCCAAATTTGAAACTTCCCTCCCCATTCAAAAAATGAAATTTCCGCTCCCCAATCCTGCAAAACCACTTGACGGAATCCCCTATAAGTGGTATAATAAGGTATCTGTTTTTTCATCGGAGGTATTGATATGAAAGCAGTAACGCTTTATGACAAGGGGATGTATCTCGTCAACGGAATCCCCGCCGAGACCGCGCCTGTTTCCGCCGAGGAGGCCCGCCGCGGTACCATCGCTTACTCCATCCTGGAGGCCCACAATACGTCGGGCAACATGGATAAGCTCCAAATCAAATTCGACGCTCTCGTGAGCCACGATATCACCTACGTGGGCATCATCCAGACCGCCCGCGCCAGCGGCCTGAAGGAGTTCCCCATTCCCTACGCCATGACCAACTGCCACAACAGCCTTTGCGCCGTGGGCGGTACCATCAACGAGGACGATCACGTCTTCGGTCTCTCCGCCGCCAAGAAGTACGGCGGTATCTACGTCCCCGCCAACCAGTCGGTCATCCACTCCTACGCCCGCGAGGAGCTGGCGGGGTGCGGTAAGATGATCCTGGGCTCGGATTCCCATACCCGCTACGGCGCCCTGGGTACCATGGGCGTGGGCGAGGGCGGCCCCGAGCTGGTCAAGCAGCTCCTGAAGAACACCTACGACGTCAACCGCCCCGAGGTGGTCATGGTCTACCTCCACGGCACCCCCAAGAAGGGTATCGGCCCCCACGATGTGGCTTTGGCTCTTGTCGGTGCCACCTTCGCTGACGGCTTCGTCAAGAACAAGGTGCTGGAGTTCGTAGGTCCCGGCGTGAAGGGTCTGTCCATCGACTTCCGTAACGGTATCGACGTCATGACCACCGAGACCACCTGCCTGTCCTCCATCTGGGTCACCGACGAGGTCACCGAGAAACACTTTGCGGTCCACGGCCGTCCCGCCGACTACCGCGAGCTGAAGCCCGCCGACGTGGCCTACTACGACGCCATGATCGACATCGACCTGTCTGAGATGGAGTCCATGATCGCCCTGCCCTTCCATCCCTCCAACGTCTACACCATCCACGATTTCGTAGCCAACGCCAAGGAGATCCTCGCGTCCGTGGAAGCCGAGGCATCCGCCAAGTTCAAGAAGGCCAAGTTGGATCTGGTGAGCAAGGTGCAGGCCGACGGCACCGTCCTGGCGGATCAGGGCATCATCGCGGGCTGTGCCGGCGGTATGTTCGACTCCATCGACGAGGCCGCCTCCATCCTCCGCGACCACGATACGGGCAACGGCTACTTCAACCTGTCGGTGTACCCCACCTCTGTCCCCGTGTCCCTGGAGCTGACCCGCATCGGTGTCACCGCCGACCTCCTGTCCGCGGGTGCTGTCATCAAGCCCTCCTTCTGCGGCCCCTGCTTTGGCGCGGGCGACGTCCCTGCCAATAACGGCCTGTCTCTGCGCCACACCACCCGCAACTTCCCCAACCGCGAGGGCTCCAAGCCCGGTGAGGGTCAGCTCTCGGGCGTGGCTCTCATGGACGCCCGCTCCATCGCCGCCACCGCGAGAAACGGCGGTATCATCACCGCCGCCACCGACGTGGACTACGACTACACCCCCCACGAGTACCACTTTGACAAGAAGGTCTACGAGAAGCGTCTCTACTACGGCTATGGGAAGGCAGACCCCTCGGTGGATCTCATCCTGGGTCCCAACATCACCGATTGGCCAAAGCAGTACGCTCTCACCGAGAACATCCTGCTGGAGCTGGCCGCCGTCATCCACGATCCCGTCACCACCACCGACGAGCTGATCCCCTCGGGCGAGACCTCCTCCTACCGCTCCAACCCCCTGCGCCTCTCGGAATTCGCCCTGTCCCGCCGTTGCCCCGATTACGTGGGTAATTCCAAGGCCGTGGCCAAGCAGGAGGCTGACCGCCGCGAGGGTGTGGTGTCGGACAAGCTCCGCGCCGTGCTGGATGCCGTGGGCAACGGCGACCC
>JAGAIH010000126.1 GCA_017626655.1 Clostridia bacterium
CGTTATCCCTGAAAAGCTATTGGTATCAGTATGTTTTTGGGTATCAGCCAAGGAAACGGCTGACGCATTGACCTTCCCCTCGGGGGAAGGGGGACCGCGATAGCGGTGGATGAGGGTCACCCCAAAACATACTGATCTGTTCCGTCAAACAGTTCGATAAACCCCAATCTCCCCTCACTTCAACTCCACCACGGTAACCCCTCCGTCTCCCTCGCCGTACTTGCCGATACGGAAGGAAGCGATGCGCTTGTCCCCGCGCAAGAACTTCCACAGCGCGTTCTTCAGCGCCCCCGTTCCCTTGCCGTGGATGAGATGGACGGACTGCATATTGTACATGATGGCGTCGTCCAGATACTTGTCCACCGCCAGCCAGGCCTCGTCTCCCGTCATGCCGCGGAGGTCGATCTCGCTCTTGAACTGGTTGGAGCGCTCCACCGTGACCGAGGACTTGACCGCAGGCTTGGCGGCAGGCTTCTTCTTCTGCCCCCGCTCGTCCTCCTCGATGAGGCGGAGATCCTCCAGGCGCGCCTTGGTGCGGACCACACCCGCCTGCACCGCCACCAGATTCCCCTTGGGATCCTCGGTGACGATACCCTCCTTGTGAATAGTGACGATCTTGACCTTGTCGCCCTTTTTGAGAGGTCGGGGCAGTACGTACCCTTCGTCCTCCTCCTGAACCTCAATGGGATCGAAAATATCCCCCGTGGTGCGGAGGTGATCCCGCACGGCTCTGCGGGCGGCCTCCAGCTCGGCGGCGGCTTGGGCGGCGGCCTGGGCCTTCTTCATCTTCTCCATCTGCTCGTAGATGAAGTCGCAGGAGGCCTTGGCGGACTGCACCATGGCGGCGGCCTTCTTGCGGGCGGCCTCGGCCTCCTTTTCGGCGCTCTCCACCTTCTTACGGATCTGTTTTTCGGATTCGGCCTTGAACCGCTCGTACTCCTCACGGAGCCGCTTGGCCTCCTCCCGCTCCTTCTCCATCTGCACGCGGCTGTTCTCCAGCTGCTCGATGACCGACTCAAAGCTCTTGTTGTCGGAACTGACCCGCTCCTTCGCCCGCTCGATGATGGCGGGGGACAGACCCAGCTTTTCGGAGATGGCAAAGGCGTTGGACTTACCCGGCGCGCCGATGACCAGCTTGTAGGTGGGCTTCAGGGTCTCCACGTCGAACTCGCAGGAGGCGTTGCACACCCCGGGGGTGTCCAGGGCGTAGGCCTTCAGCTCGGCGTAGTGGGTGGTGGCCACACAGCACGCCCCCGCCTCACGGACCGATTCGATGATGGCCACAGCCAAAGCCGCGCCCTCCACGGGATCGGTACCGCCGCCCAGCTCGTCGAAAAGCACCAGGGACCGCTCCCCCACCTGCTCCATGATGGTGACGATGTTGACCATGTGGGAGGAGAAGGTGGACAAGGACTGCTCAATGCTCTGCTCGTCGCCGAGATCCACCAGAATGGTGTCGTAGGTGCAGATGCAGGACTCCTCCTCACAGGGGACGTGGAGACCCGACTGCACCATCAGGGCGAACAGGCCGATGGTCTTGAGCGACACCGTCTTACCGCCCGTGTTGGGTCCCGTAATGACCAGGGTGTCAAAGGTGTCCCCCAGGGAAATGGTGATGGGCACCACCTTGTCCTTGTCAATCAGAGGGTGTCTGGCACCCACCAGGTTCACGGAGCGATCCCCCGAGATCATGGGGGCCACGCCTCGCATGGAGGCCGACAGCTCCCCGCAGGCGAACACGAAGGCCAGCTCGTTGATGTTCTTGTAGTCCAGCCACAGAGCGTCGGACACGTCACCCACCGCCGCCGACAGCTCGGCCAGGATGCGCTCGATCTCCCGCTCCTCCTTGGTGTGGAGAATGCGGATCTCGTTGTTGGCGTCCACCACAGCCATGGGCTCAATGAAAATGGTGGCGCCCGTAGCCGAGGTGTCGTGGATCAAGCCCTTCACCTCCGCCTTGCACTCCGCCTTCACGGGGATGACGTACCGCCCGCCTCGCATGGTGACGATGTTCTCCTGCAAGTAGCGGGAGTTGCCCGAGATCAGCTTCTGGAGAGTCTCCTTGATCTTGGCGTTCTCGTTGCGTATCTTGCGGCGGATATCCGCCAGCAGAGGGGAGGCCTCGTCGGCGATCATATCCTCGGCGGGGATGGCGCGGGTGATGCGCTCCTCCAGCCTGCGGTCGGTGATGAGGCGGTCGAAGACCTCGTCCAGCACCGTGTCAAAGGGATGGTTCCCCGTGTGGTAGTCCTGCAAAATGCGGGCGGTTCGCAACACGTTGGCGCAATCCAACAGCTCTCTGGGAGACAGCACCGCCCCCTTCTCGGCCCGCTCACAGGCCGAGGCAATATCCCGCACCCGCCCGAAGGAGGGCGCCCCCTTGGCGTCCGCCAGCTTGCGGGCGTCGGTGGTGCGGCGCAGACGGCGCA
>JAGAIH010000127.1 GCA_017626655.1 Clostridia bacterium
GTTGGTTTTGAGGAGCTGTGCCGCCGTAGCCGCTACCGCCGAAAAAACCGTAATGGAAATCAACGTGGCCCTGCGCTCCCGCCGCCCGAAATCGCCGTAGAGCCGAAGCGTCAGAATCAACAGGTAAGCGAAGTACACCAGTCCGTGGAAGGTAACGGTATGGAAAGAGAAAAAGGCGGAGAAAAAGTTCTCCACGTCCCAAGCGGGATAGATCAAGGCCGGGTAGACGGTCATGAGCAGCATGGCCGAGCCGCAGAGGACGGTGGTCACGGTGCGCACCACTGCCTCATGCTTGCCCCGATAGAAGGCCATGAGGGGGATGGAAAACAGGAACAGGGAGCAGAAATGCAGGGGGATGTGGTAGAGATTATAGCCCTTGGATAAGGAAACGGTCTGCTTGCCGATCTCCAGAAGGATCAGCAGAACGGCGATGACCTGAATGGGGATCATGCGGACACGCAAAGGCTTTTTCCCAAGCCACAGGCGGAGCAGAACGCACAGAATCAGCATAACGCCGATGGACGGCAGAAGAGAACGGATATGAGCGGGTGACCAAAGCTCCATGGGGTACCTCCTCGGTTTGTTGATGCCCCCATCATAGCACAGCCGCGGGCTCGTGTCAACCGAATTCCTCCATTCTTAATAAGATTAAGGCCATTCTTCATACAATTAAGAAGCGAAAAGTCTTGTCACATTCTCACCGATACCCCTTGTCTCCCTTGACTTTTCTCCATGAGTATGGTACAATAACGGCAGGAAAAGCAACCCGTCCCTTTGAAAGGAGACAGCCATGAAGAAAACAGGTAACGCCAAATTTCTGACCGCCCTCGTCATCTTCTCCCTCACAGGCCAGATCGCCTGGGTGGTGGAGAATATGTACTTCAACGTCTTCATCTACAAGATGTTCCACGCCTCCCCTGCCGACATCTCCGCCATGGTCATGGCCTCCGCCGTGGCCGCTACGGTCACCACCCTGATCATGGGCGCGCTGTCCGATAAGCTGGGTAAGCGCAAGGTCTTCATGGCGGGGGGCTACATCCTCTGGGGCATCTCCATTCTGTCCTTCGCCTTTATCCGCACCGATACGGTGGGACTTCTCTTCCCCGCCGCCACCGTGAGCGCGGTCTGCGTGACCCTGGTCATTGTCATGGACTGCGTCATGACCTTCTTCGGCTCCACCGCCAACGACGCCTGCTTCAACGCCTGGCTCACCGACTCCACCACCCACGAGAGCCGCGGCGCCGCCGAGGGCATCAACGCCATGATGCCTCTGGTGGCCATTCTCTGCGTCTTCGGGGGCTTCATGGGCTTTGACCTGAACAAGTCCGAGAGCTGGATCACCATCTTCCTCATCATCGGTATCGCCGTCACGGTCATCGGTATCGTCGGATTCTTCCTCATTGATGAACCCCACAAGAAGGCCGACGGCACGGATCACTACTTCGCCAACATTATCTACGGCTTTCGTCCCTCGGTGATGAAGCAAAATCCCCTTCTCTACCTCCTGCTCGTAGCCTTCGCCCTCTTCGGCATCTCCATCCAGATCTTCATGCCCTACCTCATCCTCTACTACACCGAGGGACTCAAAATGGAAGGCTACGTCCTCATCATGGCCCCCGCCATCATCCTGGCCTCGGTCTTTACTGTGATCTGGGGACGGGTACACGACAAGGTGGGCTTTGGCAAGTCCATGCTTCCCTCTCTGGGGCTTTTGTGCGCGGGGTATATCCTGCTGTACTTCTTCCGCTCCACCGCTTTGGTGTTCATCGGTTCCCTCCTCATGATGTGCGGGTATCTGGCCGGCACCGCCGTGTTCGGCGCGGTCATTCGCGACTACACCCCCGAGGGACGGGCGGGTATGTTCCAGGGTCTGCGCATCGCGGGTCAGGTGCTGATCCCCGGTATCGTAGGCCCCGCCATTGGCGCGTGGGTGCTACGGGATGCCGAGACCGTCATCGGGGACGACGGCACCGAGTCCTTTATCCCCAATCAGAATATCTTCCTCGCCGCCCTGGTCGCGGCGGTAGTGCTGGGGTTGTTCCTGGCCCTGCTCCTGTATATCATGAAGAAAAAGACCGCCAAGGAGGCCGCCCATGAGTAAGAAACAGCAGCTCGTCCACCTCCTGACCGAGGCGGGAGAGGCTTTACAGGCTGATCCCACCGCCATTCCGTGGAATACCTATCCCAGACCCCAGATGAAGCGGGAGTCCTTCTTCTGCCTCAACGGGGAGTGGGAGATAGCCGTAAACGGTGAGGCGCCCCGAGCCATTCGTGTTCCCTTCTGCCCCGAGTCCCTTCTGTCGGGTCTGTGTATGCCTCCCGCAGACAACGTTTTCGTGGAATACCGCAAGACCTTCGCCCTCCCCGAGGGCTTCAACAGGGGCAGGGTGCTGCTGCATTTCGGTGCCGCGGACGCGTATGCATGGGTTGGCTTGAACGGTCATCCCGTCGGCGAGCACAGGGGAGGCTACGAAGCCTTTTCCTTCGACGTTACCGAGTATCTGCAAGCCGAAAACGTCCTGGAAGTCAATTGCGTTGACTGCCTGAACCACGTCCTCCCCTACGGCAAGCAACGCAAGGACCGCGGCGGTATGTGGTACACCCCCGTGTCGGGCATCTGGCAGACCGTCTGGCTGGAGTCCGTCCCCGAGACCTATATTCGCTCCCTCCGCATCGACACAACACAGGACACAGCCACCATTACCGCCGAGGGCGTGACCGAGGGCACCGTCACCGTCACCACTCCCGACGGCGACCTGTCCTTCCCTCTCGCCGACGGGAAAGCCACCATGAAGATCCCTTCCCCCCGCCTGTGGAGTCCCGAGGATCCCTACCTCTACGAGTTCACCGTGGAAGCAGGGGAGGACAAGGTCCAGTCCTACTTCGCCCTCCGCACTTTGGAGATCCAAGAAGTGAACGGCATCCCTCGCCTCTGCCTCAACGGCAAGCCCTACTTCCTCCACGCCCTCCTGGATCAGGGCTACTGGAGCGACGGCATCTATACCCCCGCCGCCCCGGAATGCTATGAGCAGGACATTCTCGCCATGAAGTCCCTGGGCTTCAACACCCTCCGCAAGCACATCAAGGTGGAGCCCGAACAGTTCTACTACGACTGCGACCGCCTGGGTATGCTGGTCATGCAGGATATGGTCAACAACGGGCATTACTCCTTCCTCCGCGACACCGCCCTGCCTACGGTTGGTCTGAAAAAGCTGAATGACAAACGACTCCACCGGGACAAGGCCACCCGTAAGGCCTTCTATGACGGCATGGAGTCTACGGTAAATCAGCTCCGCAATCACCCCTGCATCATCTACTGGACGGTCTTCAACGAGGGCTGGGGGCAGTTCGACGGCAACGCCGCCTACGCGCGTCTCCGCGAGCTGGACACCACCCGCTTCATCGACACCGCCTCGGGGTGGTTCAAGGTGAGCGACACCGACGTGGACAGCGAGCATATTTACTTCAAGCCTGTCAAGCTGAAATACGGCGAAAAGCCCATGGTGCTTTCCGAGTTCGGCGGCTATTCCTATAAGCCCGAGGGGCACGTCTTCAACCCCGTCAACACCTACGGCTACCGATTCTTCAAGGAACAAGCCGACTTTGAAAACGCCCTGATCGCCCTGTACGAAAATGAGATCATCCCCGCCGTAGCCAAGGGCTTGTGCGGCGCGGTCTACACCCAGGTCTCCGACGTGGAGGACGAGACCAACGGACTGCTTTCCTATGACCGCAAGGTCTTGAAGGTAGACCCCGCCCCCATGAGGGCCATCGCCGACGCGATCTGCGCGGCCATGACCGACGGCAACGGAAAAAGGGAGGACTGATCCTCCCATAGCCCATCCCCCGCAGGCTGTCTGCGGGGGATATTCATTTGCGCGGCAAGGGAGATCAGTTTTCCTCCCCACGCCTCACGTACCGCTCCGCAAACGCCTCCGCCACCTCCCGCAGAGGGGCGTCCAGGCGGGACAAGGCCGCTTCCCGCTGGGTGTCGGTCATACCGTAGTAGGCCTCAGCCACCGCCCCGCAGATGGCGCAAAGGGTGTCGGTGTCTCCCCCCACCGAGACGCCGGTGCGGATGCAGTCCTCGAAGGAGGTGGACTCCAGAAAGGCCTCCATGGCCTGGGGGACGGTATCCTGACAGGTCTCGTTGAAGCGGTAGGTGGGGCGGATGCCGTCGATGGTGAAGTCCAGGTCGTAGAAGCACTCCGCGAAGCCGCGGATCTGCTCCATGGTCGTCCCCGCCCGGGCGAGGAAGATGGCTCCCGCCGTGACCTCCGCTCCCTTGATGCCCTCGGGGTGGTTGTGGGTCACCTCCGCCGAGGCGCGGGCGAGGGCCATGGCCTCCTCCAGGGACTCGGCGTACCACGCCACGGGGGAGACCCGCATGGCCGAGCCGTTGCCGAAGCTGTTGTAAGGCTCCCGCGCCGAACGAGCCAGCCACAGCCCAAAGCGGTGGCCATAGCCCGCATAGGGGTAGGCGTGGCCCCACTTGTGCATGGCGTCGATCAGCTTTTCCTTGAATGCCTCGGCTCCGTCCTCCCGCCTATGGGCCAGGAGCGCCTCGGCCACCGCTACGGTCATGACGCTGTCGTCGGTGAACTCGCAGTCCTCCCGGAAGAGGGGGAACTCCTTGCTCCTGTGGTTGTCGAACTCGTACACCGATCCGACGATGTCTCCGAAAATGGCTCCGATCATATGGGATCCCTCCTTGTTCTTGGGGGAAAAGTTATCCCCCGTTTCTGTGGCTACAGTATAGCACAAAACGGGGGAGGGGTGGTCGCTTGGCGGGAGACCTTTTATTGAATAAGGGATTTTATCTCTGAAAAAACTTCTTTCGCGTAAGCAAAGAGGATAATTCGAGGCACAATAAACCACATGGGATGAACAAAATTCAAAAAGATTTTTTCATCACAGATGAAATACTCTGTCCCTGTAGATAATTGCATGATCTGATCGTTACGCACATTCCACACAGTTTTTGCAAAGTCGAAAGTGCCACCGCAAATAATTAATTTACCTTCTAATATGTCGATCTGCTTTCTTAGGAGGGCAGCATTGACCTCATTTTTGGCATATGTCATAATCTCTTCATAGTTGCTCCCTCCTGCGCCCCCACTCTTTTTGATATTGACGATGGCCGTCTTCGCAAGGTTTTTTCGGATTCTAGAAACATCTATATTCCCATCACACAAGCAATCAGTATAGGACACGCACGAATCAAACAAAGTTTCCAACCACAGGCACACGTTCGGCCATGTTTTGTACATACGATCGCTCTCGTTGTAGGCCTGCGAATGCAACCACTGCGTATAAGGCCAGTCTTGCCTCATATCTGTGTAATTAACTTCTTTCAAAAGGAATACAGGTCTTATAGCTGTCTGCTTGAAACACTCCTCATCGACAGCCCCGTCAAATGCAAGCGGGGCATCCCCATAGATGTTCCTTCTGACTTCATTGATCGCATTAACAATTTCTCCATTCATCATTATTGAAAAACCAATATCCTTTCTCTTTAGTTGTTTCTCAAAAACGGAAGCCATCATACTCCCAACGTCTCCTGATCGAACTGATACAGCGTATCATTCACATCAAAAATACTCTCATAATTCCCCGTGGTCACGAAATACTCGATGATCACGTCGAACACCGAGCTGCGGGACAGGGTAAAGCCCACGGTCCCCAGCAGCCGCTTGGTCTCCTCTATGTCCAGCCGCAGGGCGATGGCGAAGGAGACGACGGTGATCTTGGAGGGCTTGTAGCTTTTGTTGCACTTGATCTTGGAGAAGGTCTTCTTGTCCACGTTGGCCTTCTTGTAGCACTCCACGTCGGTCATGCCGCGGCTGTCGATCAGCTCGAAGAGGGTGGCGGCGAAGCCCTTGTCCAGCTCGCGGAGCATATCCTCCAGGCTGGCGGGAGCGGCGGCCTCCGAGGCCACGATTCCCTTGGGGGGCTTGGGTCTTCCGGCGGGCTTGGCATCCTCACGGGCAGGGGAAGTGGAGGCTCCGTCGCGGGAGAGGCGGGCGCGGGTGAAGGAGGCGTAGTTGCGCTCCTCGCGGAGAGAGTCGTACACAGGAAGGGCGGCCTCGGTGTAGAAGTCGTCTACGTAGGCGGTGACGTCCGCGAAGAGCTTCTCGCTGATGGCGAAGGCGGTCTTGTCGAACACCACGATGTAGACCTCCAGCTCATGCTCCATGAGGAAGTCGCTGATGGCGGAGATGGCCACCTTCATGACCTTATCCTTGGGGTAGCCGTACAGCCCCGAGGAGATGAGGGGAAAGGCCATGCTCCTGCACCCCGCCTCCACCGCCAGCTTTAGGCATTCGGTGTAGCAGGAGGTCAGGATCCTTTCCTCGTCGTGATCCCCGCCGCACCAGACGGGGCCTGCGGTGTGGATCACATACTTGCAGGGCAGGCGGTA